>JAEELO010000041.1 GCA_016282705.1 Candidatus Gastranaerophilales bacterium
ACGATTGAACGGAATTAATTTTTGTTCTTCAATCTTTGCACGTTTTTCGGATTTTCTTATTATAATTTGCAATCTGTTTGAATTTTTCGGAACAGGATTTACGCTGATAGGTAAATAATTATCTACTTCTTCATTCTGTAAGAAATAAACTCTGAAATACTTCCAGTCTGTATCTTGCATTTGTTTAGACCAGTATCTTACAAATTCTTTCTTTTCCGCAGTATTCATACCGACAGCATCAGCTTTTTCGGTTAAGAAAAGAACTATATCATCTCTTTTAACAAGAAATCCCTCTTTTTTATTAGGTAAAGGTTTTGCTAATTGAACACCATCCCAGTAGATATAAGGATATTTATTAATCTGGCATGCTTCAAGAGCATATTCTAAACCGAATTCTTTATAAGGAAGTTTTTTACAGTCTGTATATTTAGGCTGTAAATCACGGATTGTGCCTGTAGGTTCAGCTTCAACAACCCAGCCGGTTTTTTTATTGTATTTAGGCACAACATTTTTATGTTTAATAGTTTTATCCAGTTTAACTTCAATTTTTTGAGTAACTTCGGGATATAAATATATTGCAGGTTTTGCCATTAGTGTAGGAACGGTCATTGCGCAAATAATAAATGATGTAACAAAACCGATTAGTAAAAATACTATTATATCGCTTCTAAATTGTCTTATAGCTTCTATAGAAGGCTCTTCGGGGGCTGATATTTCTTCTTGTATATTTTCTTCCATGATTTTTCCTATTTATTCCTGTTTATTTTTCCGTCAAATATTACTTCTTGCTGGGCTTCATCAAGTATTACGGCTTTTAGTTCTTGTTCATTTAACAGAACATAAATATAATATCTGTCGCTTGGTTTTTTCCCGTCAGTTGTCATTGTATTCGGCTCTCTAAAGCCGTTAACATCAGCAACCATTATGCAATCAGAGTTTTTAGGATTTTCTTCGTCAATTCCGGCACATTTATTTTCGAACTTTTCAAACATAAATATAGAACCATCACCCATTTGCAATATTGGTTTATCTGCATATTTACCAAGCCCGTACTTTTTTATGTCTTTTTTATCTATTATCTTAAATTTTGGATGATATTGTGAAATATTATATTCTTCTGAGTTACTTGCTATTACATACATTCGTCTTGCCATCATTTTGGCGAAATCTTCAACAGAATCAGCATCAACTTTACTTTCTACAGCATAATTTAACTGTATTGCTTGATTTATACCACTAAGGCATTTTTTAATACCGCTTCTGAATGTGTTTACATTGTCAGAACAGCCTGTAAAGTTATTAATGCCGCTAAAAAACCAAATTTCAAATATAATAAGACCGACAAGAATAATTATACCAATAATTTGAGCGATATCTATTTTCTTAAACGGCGGTTTAAATATGTATTTGAACAATTTTATATTTTTGCAGACAGATATAAGTTTTTTAAAAAATACATAAATAACCTTTACTACTAATAATATTATCAGTACTAAAAAGGTAATATTAATAACTGCAGATACAATGTTCACAATAGATCCCTCTTATTCAGAACATTATAGCATATATAGAGTTTGTTGAGAAATAGTTAATTTTATTGCATTTTACCAACAAATGTAACGAATTGTTAAAAGTGTAAAAAGTACACGATAAAAACATACAATTTCGTGGCAATTACATGTTAAGAGGATATAAAAAAGTAGTTGTGTTAAATAAGTGTTCTCTCTCTGATTCCTCTCTCTGATATATAGTGAACTTTGAAACCGATTTAATCGGTTTTTTTCTTTTGTGAGGAGGTTTTAAGAAAAACAGTTTATGGCATGTTTGCCGTAAATATGTTTTTGTTCTTTCCTTTAATTCTCTGAGTTCCTTTTGCTTGTTATTGTTGTTACCTTGGTTTAATAATCTGCGCTGCCGTTTCCTAAGCGGTCTGCGTTTTGATGATGATACCTGTTAAAGAATGTTTTTTCCTTCTTTAGAATACATGTTTTTCCTTATGTTTTTTATATCGGCAGATTTTTTTAGAACTTTAGTATTTTTTAAAAAATTTATTGAGGAAATCAGTTTTTCTATTGATATATCTATGTTTTCGGCATTAAAAATTTTCATGTCTTCTGCCATTTCAAGGTTGGACATGGAAAGTCTTGTCATATCTCTAAACCCGCTGGATGCAAGTTTTAATGCCAGTTCATTACCCATAGCACAATCCATTATTGCCTGAGATACAATTAAAGGCATATGACTTATTAGTGCAACAGCTAAGTCATGCTCTTTTGCATCAGCAATAATTATCTGTGCTTTTGTTTTTTCTATAACTGTTTGAACAGTTTGAATGTCTTTCTCCGAAACATTTTCAGAGGGAGTTAATACCCATTTTGCACCGTTAAATAATTCCTTAAAAGATGCATCAAACCCGTTATTTTCCGTTCCTGCCATAGGATGTGAACCTATAAACTTATACGGACGCGGTTTTTTCATAACAAATTCTTTTACGCTTGCACAATCAAGTACAATACAATCAGGTTTTACAATATGTTCGAGTTCGTCTAAAACCTCGATGGTTTTATTAATCGGCGATGCGGCAAAGACAATATCGCAATCCTTCAGCGTTTTATAGTCATCAGAAACATATTTTGTATAGCTTTTGGCTTTTTCTATTGTTTCTTTATTCCTTGTAACACAAATCAAATTGTATTCATCATTGGCAAGCGCCTTTAAAATAGAACCGCCAATCAACCCAAGACTTATTATTCCTACGTTCATTTTTACCTCTAGATTAAGATTAGCATATTTGGGCGATTGTTAAAAAGTGTTAACAAATATTCATAAATTTGCATAGTATTCAAAATAATGTAATAATACAAGTAAATTAATAGTCTAACCATTCCTTTCTTGACTTATGCGACTTAGGTCGCATTTTATTTTGCAGCAAAAAAGACGGCTTTTATAAGCCGTCTTTTTTGTCAGATGTTATTTATGCATAGAATTTTCTTGATGGTTGCATGTATATATTTGATTTTCTTGAATTATATAAAGAGCTTCTGTTTGGCATTCTATAAGATGGAATATATCTTGATTTATTGGATGTTGTTGGTGTTGCTGCTGTTGTTGCTGTTGTTGCGGTGCTCATTTTATTTAAAATATTGTATATTTCAGCACTGTCTTTGCTTAATTGTCCGCCGTTTGCTTGAGCTTCTGCCATAAGTTGATTTGCTGCTGCTTGTTGAAGTGCTTTTAATGAGTCCTGTTGAGATATAATTTGTTTTGCTGCAACTTTTTCTTGTTGTTCTTTTGCAATTTCTCTTTCAGATTTACCTGTAACTTTATTTGCAAGCTTACCTGCTATGAATGAACCTGCTAAGCCGCCTACAAATCCGAGAGCCGCACCTATTGCCGTACCTATACCTGGAACTACACTTCCGATTGCTGCACCCAGAGCTGCTCCGGCTTTACCTCCGACAATGTATCCTGCGGTATTTGCAGCAACTTTAATTGCGGATTTGCCAAGTTGTTTCATACCTTTTTCTTTGCCGAGTTCTTTGAATGTCGGAATAACTTCAGTTCCTAGTTCAATAACACCATTGATTACAGCTATAAATGCATTTCCGCCAAGTACTTTTCCCAAAATTCCTGATTTGGCACCGGCTTTTGCAGCTTCTTTACCTACTGCTTTTGCAGTTTCTTTACCTGCTGCTTGAGCTGCTGCTCCTTTGCCGATACCGAACAAGCCTTTTAATTTGCTTCCTATTTTACCTGCTTCGCCTGCTGCTTTTGCAGCTTGTTTTGCTAATTTTGCTTCTGTTTTTATTGCTTCTTTTATTCCGCCGTATGCTTTTTGATTGGTAGATACGGTTTTTACATAACTTCCGATTCTTTTAACTAAACTGCCGTTTTCTTTGTTGAATATTGCCTTTAATGCATCTTTATTTGAATTTCCAAGTTCGGTTAATTTTGCTATTACTTCTTTTGATTTTCCGAGTTTTTTGGAATTTCTTAATAAATTAACATAAGGTATTGCTTCCCATAAAACGGCACTTTTCATAGCACCTGTTGTTGTGGATTGAAGAGTCTCGGTACTTTTAGATAATGTATCACCATTTACATATTTCAATAATTTTGTAACATCAGAACTTTTTATCTGTGGTGCAGAAACATTTGAAGATTTAAATGATGTATTAGTTCTTCTATATCCGTATAAACTACCAGAACTTATCGAATTAACCACGAGACCCCCAAAAACTTTTACCTACATGGATATAAAGTATTTTTTTTTAAAGAAATTTACTTTATTTCATTTAAATGTAAAGATTGTTAACAAAAACTTTTAACATTTATAAATACTGAATATAGAGGATTGTATAATATTAGTCATACGTTTAAAATTTTAATATATGTGGAAACTGTAAAAGTATATTGGTAGTCTTATTAAATATGTAAGAGAGGATATATGAAGAAATTAGTTTTAACAGTCTTATTATTATCATTTGCAATAGCACCCTGCTTCGCAATGAAGGTAATTACAAATAAGGAATTAGACAGAACAGTTCCTTCAAGAACATCAGGTTTCGGATTTAATGCTGATGTGAATAATTATCAGGATACATCATACAGATATCATCCGGGAAGAGACGGATATCGTTACGGCTGGGGTTATCAAGGTGTTACTTATGAAAAATATTATAAACCTATTATAGGCAGAGACATAAGAACTGAATTAATAGGTACAAACTGGAATTATCCGCTTGCAACAAACGGCCAAGTAGAAAGAGTTGTAAAAAATAACTCTAATCTCAATAATCTCGGTTTGCACAAAAAATATATCAGAGAAGCTGCAGACTATTTCATAGTTGATACTATTAACCATCCAAGCAGTGCAGTTCCTGCAGGAAATCCGTTATAATATAAAAGTTTATAAAAAATCCCGCCGGATAAGCGGGATTTTTTATGCTTATATTGAAGCAGGTTCTCTTATTAAAAGTTCCCGTGCTTGTGCCGCTGTTTTCCTCAACTGCATATAATATTCTATATCATCTCTGTTCTCTGTTGATTTTGCTCCTGCATCGGCAATTTCGCCTATTTGACTTAGTAAATCTGCCGTTTGCATAATTATTCTGTATATACCGCCTTCATCAACTTCTTTCATTGGCATATTTCTTAATAGTTCATACCAATTATTTATACTCCCTTTGTTCATTTTATTTAATGCGGACCATATATATACAGCTTGTAATTCCCTTTTGCCATATACATCAGGCTTGTTAACAATTCCGTTTTCCGCTTCTGTTTTATTTATATCTAATGCCGTATTAATAATTGATTTTATACTGCTTCCTATTTGTCCCAGGTTGGTCATTCCTTCTTCACTCAAATTATGAGTATCTATATAATCTTCTATTGACATAACTGCTTCAATTTCTGAAATAAGAGCATCTTTTGCCGATGATTTTGTTAATGCAAGTTCTGCCATATGATAATCAGCTTTTACTTGAGTCGGCGGATTATTTTTTATAAATTCATGGTTTGATGCCATAGCATTAGGAATATTTTCGTCTAAAAATTTCATTAATTTTGCACGATTTATTTTTTCGGTTATTTCCGCTTTTTCACGTTCAATTCTTGCTTTTGCTTTTGCTCCTTTTGATGAAGAATTTTTAGCACGATTATTTGCCTGCAATTTTTCTATATAGGTTTGAATATCTTTTGTATTCATTCTTGATTTAAATTGTTCTACGATTTTTGCATAATTTTGCAGAACAATGTTAGGAATCGTTTCACCTTTCTTTAAGGCTGCAACAATGGTTTCCAATGAATATTTTCCGGAGGAAGAAGTAATAGTATACATTATATTACGCCTTGCTTCCTGCTGTTTAAATTCATCACGCAGAGTTTGTTCATCTTTGTCCGGTTGCTGAATTGATTTAGCATATTCAAGCATTTCTTTAAAAGAACCAAATTCTTCAGCATTAACATCAAGTTTTTTAAGCTTTGAATTTATTGAGGAGTTTAGTTTATCATAAATTCTTTGCAAATTGCTTTCTAATGAGGTAACAATTTCGTGCAAATCAGTATCAGTACCGATAGCACCTTCTTTTGTTCTTGCAGGATTTGCCATTACGCCTGCTATTGAAGCAAGTGCTTCAGGGGTAATTCCTTCAAAAGTTTTATTATTAATAGTTTCTACAAGGGTTAAAGTATCATAACCTCTTACTTTTGAAGCCATATATCCTTTTTGTGTCAGAGAATATTTATCATTTTCTTTATCTATAAATCCTCTTTGAACCAGAACATTTGTTCTTTTGTCGCTTATTTCTTTTAAAGCCTGATATTTTGTTTCTTTTTGAGTTTCATCAGGACTATATGTATAAAAGGTTCTGCCAAAAATATCTTTTAAACCTGATTTATTATCGTTATGTTCATAATATCCGCTTAAAAATGCGTAATCGGGATTGTATTTGCTTTCAATTGAGTTGCTTGGAACAGCTTCAAGCATAATAAAATCCTGTTCCATTTTCTTGTTCATAGGCATTGTGTATACATAACCGATTTTATCAATACCTCTTCTTCCTGCTCTGCCTGCCATTTGTTTGTATTCATTTGATGTCAGCATTCTTGCATTTGTATTTTCTTCTTCCTCTAAAGTTTCATCAGTCGGTTTATACGCACTTGAAATTACTACGGTTCTTGCAGGCATGTTTATTCCTGCGGCAAGAGTTTCGGTTGCAATGACGACTTTTAGAAGTTTTTTCTGAAAAAGCTCTTCAATAAGTTCTTTTTGAGCCGGAATAATTCCTGCATTATGTATTGCATATCCGTTTTTAAGTGCATCTTCATTTAAATCGGAGCCTATATAATTTTGTGATTTGTATCTTTTTATAATATTTTGAATTTCCTGTTTTTCATTTTGAGTTGTCAGACTGTGACCTTCTGTTGAAAGATATTCCAGTAATTCTCTGGAGTATTTTCTGCTGAATACAAAGAATATAGCAGGTAATTCATCTCTCTGCTTTAAAGTATTTACGGCTGATTTAAAATCACTTAAAACAGGCTTTTTCAAAGAGGTAGCTTCGCTGTCCGAGATATAACCTCTTCTTTCAAGCTGTTTGGACATTCTTTTGTCTTCTGCTCTATAGGCAGCTGTTTCAAGCATATCAAACTTTAACGGAACATGTCTTTGTTCCGGCGGTACTGATACCAATGAAGTATTGTTGCCGTTTAACGTGTTAATCCAGCCTGTAAGTTCATCGGGATTACCTATTGTTGCACTTAATTCAAGAGTTTGTACTCCTTTAGGTGTGTACATTAATGATTCTTCCCATACCGGACCTCTTTCGGGATCACCCAAATAATGAAATTCATCAAAAATAACAGTGCCGAGATTTTTCATCAGAGGATTTTCACTGCCGTACATATTGGATAATGCCATATTACGGTAGACTTCTGTTGTCATTATTATAACCGGTGCATTTACGTTCTCTCTTCGGTCACCTGTTAATATACCTACATTTTCATCACCGTATACGGCTCTGAATTCATTGAGTTTTTGATTGCTTAATGCTTTTAAAGGTGTTGTGTAGAATGTGGTTTTCCCTTTTTCCATATTATTGGAAACAGCATAATGCGCAATGGCTGTTTTGCCTGTTCCTGTCGGAGCTTCTACGAGAACATCTTTGCCTTCATATAAACCTTTGCCTGCCTCAACCTGAAAAGAATCCGGTTGAAATCCGTTAGGCAGTTTAAAATAATTATCTTTTAAGGTTTGTGCAAATGTTTTTTCCGCTTTAAAGGATACAAGGTCACGACCTAAAAAGTTATTAAAAATTATGTTTGGATTGATTTGTTTTTCTTTAAATAAAGGGTTATTTATTTTTGGACTTTGAACACTTCTTGATATTTTTGGCTCGTACGATATTTTTGATATTATCATTATTCCCATCCTCAACTTATTCGGAAGAAAACCTGAAAATAAAAAAATTCCTTACTTTTATACTATATAATTAATATAATTTTACATATTTTTTAAGATTTTATTTTGCAAAAAAGCTGCTGATGGCTTTTCAATAAAATAATATACAACGATACATGCCGTTACGGATACAAAGATACAGGATACCAAAGCAATAATAGGGTAATTACTCAAAAATACATAATGTTTTGATAAAAATAAATGTAAATATGCTTTATAAGCAAGGACATGCATTACATATATTGAATACTGATATTTACCCAGAAATACCCAAATATCTTTATTAAAGAACTGAGAAATCAGACCTTTATTTATGATAAATAAAGTTAAAATAACAGCAAAGTTAAGAACAAAATATTTGCAATTTGTTTTCGGGTGGTAAAACAGCATCCAATATATTAAATAACCAAGGCTGTATGCTTCGGCTAAAGTAATTATCAATTTGCTTATTTGGGAATTTAATTTATTCCTAATAATTTCTATATTATCTTTGTATAAATATCCTATAAAAACGCCAAGTCCAATACCGCCTATACCTCTTAGAAATCCGATATTAAATAGATTATAATAGTTTGCAAGCGGTTTTCCAAAAGACCCGTGTTTTAAATGTAATAATAGCCAATAACCGAATATAAAAATTATAAAAATCAATATTTGTGATATTTTAGGCGGACAGTATTTTATTATAAGCCAATATATCAGTGATACACCAAATAATACTGATGTAAACCATAGTATATTATTAGCTGTTTCCGACCAGCAAATCGGGAAATTATTTAATAATAATACAGCTAGGATTTCGTGTATAAAATTAAAATTTACAATTTTAAAATGGGCGAGGAAAAAAGCAAAAATACTTGAAAATATTATAACCGGAGAAAGTCTGATATATTTTTTGATAATAAAATGTTTTATGGTTAAGGCAGGTTTAAAAGTTAACAATAAAAGAAATCCGGATATAATAAAAAAGCCGTCGGCACAGTTATTTCCGTAGTAAAAGCATTTTTTTAAATATGCAAACTGCTCTATTTCCGGATAAATAGTGCCTAAACCTGCTTTCGCCGAGCAAAAATGCATTAAAATCATTCCCAAAATCAAAAATATTCTTAAAAATTCTATGTTTTTTATTTTATTCATTATTTTTGTTTTTTCGCAATTTTGGCTACATCCAAAAAGTTTTCATAGTTTATATAGTCTTTTATAGCTTCAATATCATATTTTTTGTAAAGCATTCTATAGACTTTTCTCATCATTTTGCAATAACCGTGCCTGATTGTCTTGTCATCTCTGGCATTTCTTTTATACCAGTACCAAATGGAACGTATGTAATAAATTAAAAATGATTCCATCATATCATCTTTGTGAGGAGATTTTAAAAGTGCTTTATATGCTTCTTCCCTTACTTTGAATAGTTCTTTATACTTTTGGCGTAGCCTTGAGGTTGTTTGTTCATTGTAAACTCTGTAATTATAAAGCGGTTTATTTATAATGGAAATACTTTCGGCATATGCTCGTGCTTTTATGCAGAATGGAGTATCCTCGCCGTTTCTTTGTTTCGAGAATTGTATTTTGTTCTTTTTTATGAAATCTGTTCTATAAATTTGGCACCACGCAAAAGTGCTTATTATACTTTTACCCTTTATTGCCCATGGCTTGATATCCGGCTCATTTATGACGGGTTCAAAAGGTAATATACGTGTATTTGCTAATTCATAGGTATTTACTTCGGGATAATAGTTATTAAACAGGAAAATAACATAATCATTGTTGTTTTTTGTTATTTGATTATATGCTTCTTCAAACGCAGTCGGTTCAAACCAGTCGTCTTGGTCTTGAAACATAAGGTATTCACCTGTTGCATGTTTTATACCTTCGTTTCTTGACGCACCTTGTCCTTTATTCCATAAATTTTTGATAATTTTTATACGATTGTCATTTTGGGCATATTCTTTTATGATTTCAATTGAGTTATCAGGTGTGCAGTCATTAACAAAAATAATTTCAAAGTCCTGAAAAGTTTGACATAATATACTGTCAATACATTGCCTTAAATATTTTTCACCGTTATATATAGGTATAATTAAAGATATTTTAGGCATTTAAGGGACTCTCCTTTAAATGTTGAACGGTTCTTTTGTACATTTCATCAAGATTTATTTTTGCACTCCAGCCTAATGCTTCTATTTTCCTTGTATTTAAGCATATTTTTACGGTTGGATTGTAGCCTCTGTTTTCGTTATCTATAACAAATTCAACTTTTGTATGTTCATTTTCCAGCATTTTTGCCATATCCGCAATTGAAATATACGTATTTTTATTGGCAATATTATAAGCATTATTGTTTTCACCTTTTGTCAATACGGTAAAAATGCCTGTTACGGCATCTGTAGTGTAGCAATAATTGCGTTTTGTTTCACCTTTTGTGTGTAAAATTATGTTTTTATTATATAAAACGCTTTTTGCGAATTGTGCAAAAACTCTGTTGTCATCAATTGAAATTCCTGCACCGAAGGTTTGGGCAAGACGGGCAATCTTAACGGGAACATTGTATTCTTTCCCGTACGAAATGCAAAGATTTTCAACTGTTTTTTTGCTTTCGGAATAGCTGCTTCTCGGACTTAATATATCAATATAGCCGTAATCATTTTCTGAAATATCCTCTTTTTCGGGTACACCGTATACTTCAAGAGAGGAAAGGTATATCATACTTTTAATATTATGTTTTTTGGCAAGTTCTAATACATTACGGGTGCCTTCAATAGCTGTGTTAATAGTTTCAACAGGTTTTTCAATAAAGTCTTTTGAAGCGGTTATACTTGCCGTATGTATAATATAGTCAATGTTTTCTTCTGTATTAACAGGTAAATTAATATCCTGAACAATAAATCTTAAATTTTTATGTTCATTGAAGGTTTTTAATGCCTTTTCCTTATTTCTAACAAGTGCAATTACATTGATATTATATTTTGAAGTCAATAAACTTTTAGCGCAAATGCTTCCAATAAGTCCGGTTGCACCTGTTATAAGAACTGTTTTGTTGTCAAAAACAGACATATCAAATTGTTCTGTAATATTTTTTATATCTTCTTCAAGTATTTTAGTCATATTACTCATTTCTTGTAAGTCCAAATGCGTCAATATCTTCTTTGTAACGAATTAATGCTCTTAAGATGTATAAATCTTCAATGGTTGTGATTTTTATGTTGCCTCTGTTACCTCTAATCATATGTGTTTTTTTATCTAATGTTTTAAACAGAGTACAAGAATCAACAATATTTTCATAATTCGGATTTGTTTTTCTTGTTATTTCGTGAGCCTCAATTATTTCACCAAGATGAAAAGTTTGCGGAGCCTGAGCCGCAAAAGTATCTTTTCTGTATGGTACATGCTCAGGGTTTTGATGATTCGTTGTTATTAAGATTGTTTCATAACAGGGTGTACATGTAATTGCATTACCTTTTTCTTTTGCGCATTTTATGTTGTCTGAAATAACTTGTTTTGTGATGTTTGGGCGTACTCCGTCGTGAACGAGAACAAGAGAATTCTCATCATTTTGCGCTTGCGCAAGCTTAAGTGCATTATAAATTGACTCCTGACCTGTTGCGCCTCCGTTTACAATACCTGCGGTTTTAGTTATGTAATAGTGTTTAACAAGTTCATTCATATAATCAAAATAATCGGGATGGATTGCAATATATATTTTGTCTATTTCATCGTGGTCTTGGAAAAGTTCTAAAGTATGAATAATAATAGGTTTATCATTAATCTTCAGAAACTGTTTAGGCAAAGAATTCTCACCGTTAGACATTCTCTGACCGGTACCGCCTGCAAATATTATGGCAATATTATTTGTTGTTTTCATTTTCACCATCCATGATTTGTTCAATTAAATCGACTACTCTTTCGGAAGCTTTACCGTCTTCTATGCAGCCTTTGTCCTTTAAGAAACTTTCAACCTGAGTTTTATATAAGTCATAGTTAAAAGAATTAATATTGTTTTGTAATTGTTCGTTATTCTCTGCAACCGGGAACGGGGTCGACGTTAAAGGATAATAAAAACCCCTGTCCTGATCATAACTTTTCATATCCGGTGCATAAATGAACCCGGGTTTTCTGCTGAGCATAAAATCGAATATACAGCTTGAATAGTCTGTAATAAGCATATCCGCACTAACCATAAGTTCCTGTATATCAGAATATGAAGTGACATTTTTAATGTAATCATTGTCGGGAAGCAATTTGAATGCATCTTCAAGAATTCTGGGATGGAATTTAACCAGTATTACCCATTCTCCGCCAAATTTATTTTCCAATGCCTTTTTTAGATTTTCGTAGTCTATATTATAAGAATCAATAGCATAATCATCTCTGTAAGAAGGTGCATAAATAACGGTTTTTTTATCTGCTGATATGTTCAGTAATTTGTATACACTATCTTTTATTTTGTTGATTTCGTCTTGAGGCAAAAAGAAGATATCATTTCTTGGATGACCGAATTCTTTAAGTTCTCCTCTTCCCCAAAAAGCACTTTTAAATACATTGTTTTCAAAAGTACTGTTGGACAATATATAATCCGTAGATTTTGAGTCAATTTCTTCAAACCCGTTCCAAGTTGAATTCGCCCAAAATTTAGGATTTGCATCGCCGTCAATTTTTTTAATTCCTAAAGAACCGTGCCATGTTTGAATAAAGACTTGATTTTCTTTTTTTGTAAGACCTTTTTTAAAGTATTTTATAAGGCGTACATTGGTTAACCAAATTTTAGATGTGGCTAATTCTTTTAATGCTTTTGATGAACTTGCTCTTACAACTTGAATACTGTCCGGTATATTATTCTTTTTTCTTTCATTAGGATGATGAAGCAGCCATACAAGCTTATATGGCAGTTTTCTTTTTAAAATTTCCAGAGCAATATATTTGGGATTGCAGCCAAAACCGTTTCCTGCAAAATTAGAAAATACGATTTTCTTCTCTACGGGCAGGTGCTTATATTGCATATCAAAAAAGATTTTGCGGTTGATTTTAATAGAACAACCAAAAATTTGAATAACCTTATGGCTATCGGTATTCGTAATAGAAAAAATTTTTTGTAAGAATTTTTCTTCAGCCATATAAAAATCTTTATTAACCGCCTCAAGTAACAGAGATATATTAACATGAAAATAAATTAATTACATAAATTAAAAATTGTTTAATAAAGAGCTTGTAGTCAGGCAGTGTTTGTATTCTCTTAAAACCTAAGATATAATATTGTATCGGGTTTTAATTTAACCTATAACTGAGGATTTATATCATTTGTAAAATGTATTTGTTATATAATCTATAACATGAATTAGGAAATATGGAATTTAATATGAAAGACAATGAAAAAATTTCATATGGTGTATTAGGTTACAATTCGGTAAATATTGGAGATGAAATACAAAGTGTGGCGGCTATGAGATTTATGCCACATGTAGATGAATATCCCAAAAGAGAAGATCTTAAAAATTTTGTTCCCCAAAAAGGTAAGAAAACAAAACTAATCATGAATGCTTGGTGGATGTGGCATCCTGAAAATTTTATCCCAAATGAAGAATATATAGATCCGCTATTAATTTCAATGTATTTCAGGAAACCCTTGAGAGAGCAATATAGTCAAGGTGAGTTCAGAGAATTTTTAATAAAGCATGGGCCTGTCGGATGCAGAGATATGGGAACATATAATTGGCTTAAACAAGTTGATATTCCGGCTTATTTTTCAGGATGTTTATCCTTAACACTTCAACGAAATTATGAAATTCCAAGACAAGAGTATATTTTGTGTGTGGACGTTCCAAAACATATTGTGCAAGAAATAGAACAACAAACAGCCCGTCCGGTATATGATCTTACAAGGAATTTGCTGCCAACAATATCAGCAGAAAAGAGAATGGAACTTGCGAAACTGATGCTCAGAGCATATCACGATGCATATTTGGTTATATCACCACGTTTCCATGTAATTATGCCGTCTTTAGCAATGGAAACACCTGTTTTATGGCTTAAAAGTAAAGACTCTTCTATTGTTGCCGACAAATCAAGATACACGGGTTATGAAAAATTCTTTAACAGTATAGATATTGATTCTGAAGACTATATTAATGAGATACGAAAATTCGATTTTGAAAATCTTCCTCCGAATCCGAATAATCATCTTGATATTAGAAACAAATTAATAAAAACATGTTCTGATTTTACAGGATATGATAATCCAAACTCACTAATAGATAATGAGCCGTTTCCTTTTATAAAATTAATAAAACTCATATCGTTTTCGAATGATAATCTTATAAGAGCACTTTATATGTCAGAATCGGAAGATTTAATATACACTTTGTATAACAAATTATTGGGTGTAAATAAATATAACTTACCAAATACTTTTGAAGATCATCCAAATAAAGACTTGAAGTATAAAGGAATTATAATTTCAGTTCTGGAACTTTTAGTTTTCGGAATTATACTTAAGATGTTCTCTCGCAAATATACTAAAAAAATACGCAAATCCTTAAAGGAAATATTATTATCTGTTCTTTTAAAGTTTCAATAAGATGGTTTTATAAAAAATTCATTATGTAAAATACTGTTTATTATGCTTTAATGACAGTTACTGTTATTTTCTTTACCTTGCCGAATTTTTTGCAAAAAAAAAGGAACTTTTTAGGGTTCCTCCGAAATCTTTTTCAATTTCCTCGTGTGTTAGTAAAGGTAGTAAGTAAGGTAAGTGTGAATATAAAATATAAACTTTGTGTCTTTTTATTTTAGATTCAATTAAATTCTCAACTTAAACTAACCTTAATTGAATCCTCGCATGTATATAAAGTATTTTTTTTCGACGGAATTGCTTATTTTAATCATGTTTTAACAAATGTTTACATGTATATGGCTCTGTTTGCATGGGTTTTCTTTGATTTCTCTTTTTTTATTAATTTCCCCAAATTAAGAATTGTGTAATTATAGCCTCTTAATTATTTACTGTTAAAATGTTAGTAAGGTTAGGTTTATAATGGCAAAAATTCTTTTAGTTTCCGATAATAATAAAACCGTATTTGAAGCCGAAAAAATGCTTCAGTCGGAATCTTATGAGCTTATTTGTGTTAAAAGCGAAGAAGAAGCCGAGCTTAATATTCAGAACGGAAATATTGATTTGGTTATTTTTGATTTTGATGTCAAAAATATTGATATTATTGCAATTATACGAAAACTGAAATTGTCCCTTCAGACAAAAGATATTCGTTCAATAATTTTATTGCCTGAAAATAATATAAATTATGACCTTTTGAAATATACAAATTCATACATCACAAGACCGCTGGATAAAAATTTATTTTTAGCTTCCGTATATTCTAATATTCAGCTGAGAGATACATTTAGGGTACTTTCTAAAAATAACAATGACTTGGCAAAGAGTCTTTATCAGCTTAATGTTTTATACACAACAAGCACTCAACTGGCAGGTTCATTAGATAAAACAAAACTTATAGAAATTATGACCGACGGTTTAGATCAAAGTTTATCGCTGTCTTTAGGTTATGCTCTTATTTTAAACAACGATGTTAATGATATTAAACTTATCATAAAATCTCTTTTCCCTATATCTCATCGTTTGGAAAATGCAATAAAGTTGAGAGCCTTACTTAATTACAAAAACCTTTTTTCAATAAATCCTTCTATAGAAGATATTGAGGTTATAAAATACAGCAAAGACCAGTACGGTGAATACGATTTAAATGTATTTAATTATGATAATCTTTTTGCGCCGATAAATATTAAAAACAAATTTTACGGTATTATTGAAGTCTTTAGAGAGTCCGACTTCGCACAGGATGATACAAAATGCTTTACTACCCTTGTTAAACAGGTATCACTTCCGCTTGAAAGTGCAATTCTATACGAAGAATTAAAGGATACAAACGAAAAACTTGAAAAACTTGAAAGACTTAAATCCGAATTTATATCAATTGTTTCACACGAACTGAAAACGCCTTTAACCTCTATCAACAGCTCTATCGATATCATTCTTAAAGGTATGACGGGTGATGTTAATGAAGCAATGGGAAAATTTCTTAATATTGCAAAAAGTAATGTAACCAGACTTTCTGCGATAATTAAAGACCTGCTTGATCTTTCAAAAATTGAAGCAGGTAAAATGGAATTCCGCTTTGAACATACAAATATTAATCTTCCGGTAGAGCATGTTAAAAACACGCTTGAAAGTTTTGCAAAAGAACAAAAAATTGCCATTAATCTAAATCTTGATAACTCTTTAGACATGGTTTATATAGATCCCCAAAGAATGGAACAGGTTATTACAAACCTCGTATCCAATGCCATTAAATTTACGCAAGAAAACGGAGTAATTGACGTTACAACGTCCAAAATATCTGCCGATGACCTCAGAAATAACAAATTTTTTGAGTCGCTGCCGGATAATTTAAGTAAAGAATATGTGCAAATTTCCGTCAAAGACAACGGTATAGGAATTGCAAAAGAGAACTGGAATAAAGTATTTGAACAATTTAAGCAGATTGAAAACTCACTAAGCAGAAAAGTTGGCGGTTCCGGTTTGGGTCTTAATATCGCAAAGCGTATAATGAGTACACATAAGGGTTTTATATGGCTGGATAGTGAATTGAACAAGGGAACAACATTCTATTTGGCTGTTCCGATAATGAATGATAAAGAAATTTTTTACCTTTCTCTAGAGCAGGATATGCAAAAAGCAAAACTGGAGCATATGAATATTGCTCTGATTTCTTTATCCGAAAAAATAGTTGAAGGAAAATCTTTTATTAAGAAAATATTAACGGAAGAACTAATACGTAAAACAACAATTTTTAAAGAATTTGCGGAAGAAACAAACGAAAGACGTTATTATTACTCATATGCAGTTGATATGGATTCATTCGGGTTTGATTTTGAAGTCAGAAGACTTCAAACATTTATTAAAACAAACTCGGCAGATTATCAAGAGTGTGATATATTATATTCATCCGCACTTTATCCGCAAGACGGTGAAGAAAAAGAAGATTTAATTAATAAACTCAATTCATTTACAAAAGGGGATATGAATGAAGAAAATTCTAATAGTTGATGATGAAGCTGACATAATTGAAATTTTGCAGTTCGTGCTTGAAGCTCAAGGCTACAAATGCATTACGGCATTTGACGGGGAAGAAGGTTTAAAACTTGCAAAAGAAGAAAAACCCGATTTGATAATACTGGATGTTATGATGCCTAAAATCAACGGTTATAAGATATGCAGACTTCTTAAATATGATGCTAAATATAAAGATATACCTATTTTAATGATAACCGCACGTTCTCAGGAAGAAGATAAGGTAATCGGTGAAGAAACAGGTGCTGATGAATATATTACAAAACCATTTAAGGTGGATTATGTTGTAGAGAAAGTAAAAACATATTTAGGTTAGTTGTAAATGGAAGTTGTAACAAATAAGACTCTTGAAAAATTAAAATATGACTTGGTTCGTGACGGACTTGTAAGCTTTGAAGATATTGAAAAAGCACATGAACTTGCTATTTCTCAGAATGTTAATATCGGACAAATACTCATTAAATCAAATTTAATAAGCGAAGAAGACTTACTGAAGTTTTTGGAAAACAAACTTCATATTCCTTATGTTGACTTAAAAGACTACACCCTTGATACAAAATGCCTTTCGTATATAAGTTTAAATGATGCTCAGAAATACAAAATTATTCCCCTTTTTAAAATAGAAAATGTTTTAACTGTTGCGATGGCTGACCCGCTTGATTTATTTGCTATCGATAAAATTGTTGAAAAAACAGGCTGTGATATTGAGCCTGTTGTTTCTGCCGAATCACTTGTATTAAAAAAGATAGAAGAATATTATCAAAGTGATAGCTCAGTCGGTCAAATCAATATGGATGATACAAAAGCCAAATTTGACTGGCAAGAAGAATTACATAACGATGTTCTGTCTGACGAACATATACAAATACTTATACGTGCTATTTTAAAACAGGCGATATTGAATAATGTGCACGAACTTTTCTTTGAAAATGTTTCAAACGGACTAACCGTTAATTTTAGACAGGGTTCTGAAATTATAAATACAGGGCAAATCCCGTCTGTTCTGGTTGTTCCGTTTGTTTCCAAATTAAAAACATTATCGGCTTTAGATGCCAACGTATGCGAACTTCCGCAATTAGGAAAGCTTATTTTTAAGGTGGAAGATATTTTGTTAACCGCAAGTGTATCGGCATTTCCGACAATTAACGGAGAAAGAATATCATTAAAAATATATAAACCGCCGAAATCCTTAAAAGAAATCGGTTTTAATGATATGCAAATTGAAGCTGTTAAATCGGAATTTGATAATCCTGGAATTATTCTCGTTTGCGGTGCATCCTTTGCAGGGAAAACACATATTATTTATTCCGTTTTATCAGATATTGCAAACTCTAATAAGAACATTATGACCATTGAATCAATATCAAAATATAAATTGGATAATATAAATCAATGCGAATTAAACGAAAATATCGGATTTAATTTGGATAAAGCAATGAGATTTATTGAGTTTCAATCACCTGATATAATATATGTTGAAGGTATAACAACCAAAACGGCACTTGATTATTTCGGTTCGCTTGTATTTAAAAATAAAGTTATTATAACGGAATTTTTTGCCGATAATATGGCAGATTTAAACAATAAATTGTCTTACGAAGATTTTGAAATGTTTAAACCGCTTATTTCATGCATAATTTTCGTACATAACCAAAACAGAATTGAAGTTATAAATAAGGTTGATTTAAAAAAATTCATCGGAATTAAATAGGTTTTAAAAAACTTGCGTCAGGCAGTGCCTGATACCTTGAACCGCAATAAATAAATTTGTAACTATTTATTAAAAATGGGAATAAAACTGTCAATTTGAAATATTCAGTTTATTTATTGGAAACAAAGGTAAATCAGGTATGGATTTTTTTAATACGACAGAAATAACAAGTTATCCTATACAAACTTCTCCCGTAAGACGCAGAAGAGCCGGCAGCCCGCGTCAAATGAATCCTATGCCTGTTCAAGATACTTTTGAAAGAAGAACGCAGCAGCCAAATCCTAAAAAAGCAAATGTAATAGACGTAATAATGGGGTTAGTATCCATACCAACCGGAGGGAAAAAGGCTGTCGCTCAAAAAAATCAAGCTGCATTGGTGTTACCGCCGAATGTGGCAAACTATACATCTGTCAAAAACGGTGTAATGCTCCCTAAAAATAATCCTGTATATGTTTCAAATACTGATGTATTAACTCTCGGCGGTCAATATGAACTTGATTTGCAATCTCCTGAAATACAAAACATTGCCAAAGCGCTCAAACCCCAAGATGTTGTAGTTGTCGGCAGAGCAGGGAATATAGCAGTTCCTTCAAATCTTCAGTTCGTATCGGGCAAACATTTAACTTTAAGAAAATTTGACAATGGTTTTATAGTTTGCGATATTTCAACAAACGGAACACAAATATCTCATAAAAGAACAAACCCTGATGAATTTGTAAGATATGCAGGAAATCAAGGCAGACCTATAGATAAAACTTATCTTCAAACTTCAAAAGAAACTCGCAGCTATTTAAATAAAACAATTGAATCGGGTGAATATACAAGCAATTTAGAAAATTATAAAAGGGTAATGAATGAATCTCATAAAATTGCATATTGCGGTATGGACGGAATAAGTTTTTGGTATAAAAAACATGGAATGCCGTTCAGAATGAACCCTTATTTAACAAGAACAGAAGATGGTATATTGTCAAATGCATATACTGAAGAAGCAGAAAAAGTGACAAAGATTGCAAAACATTTTGGTGATAAGTTTAACCATAACTCAGGTACTATACAAAAAGTTTATTTACCGGGTATAGAAAATAATGCTCTTCCTTCAAATCAGTTTTGCAGACATTTTTATCCGTCAGGAACGGTATTAGAACAATATTATGCACAGATGTTCAGAACGGCAAAAGAAGCTGTAAATCTTATAACAAAACATGCTCCGCAATCTGATATTTTGAATAAACTTGCAGAGCATTATCAATATTCAATAAATGCAAGACCGTATCCGCAGATAAATAATTCATTGTACATGAATGAAATTAATACACTTTTGTTAAAAGCAAATATGAAAACTATGCCTCATGGTAATTTAGATCATGCGGCACACAGATTACAGCCTGAGAATTTCAAAAAATATTTTGCATATTGCTACAATACACAAGGATTGAACTAAAAAACCATAAATACATCGGGTTGTTTAGGAAAAGTCAAGTAATTTACATAAAAATAAAGAAATATTAAGAAAAATTTAAAAAATAAAAAATTACTAGTTGACGACGGATTATGTTTAACATAGACTTATAATGCTAAGTAGCATTTTTATGTATTTAGGAATGGCGAGCTGGGCATAGAGGGAGTGAAAACTCCTGTTATATGAATAAAAAAGCTGCAGTATTTTAGATATATGAAAAGAAAATTAGCAGGTCAATCAGACAAAAGGAAGTAGAAATGAACGAAAGCAAGCAACAAAGAATCAGAGTTTGTTTGAAAGCATACGATCATAAACTAATCGACTTATCTGCAAGTAAAATTGTAGAAGTAGTTAAAAGAACAGATGCAAGAGTTGCAGGACCTGTTCCGTTACCTACAAAACGTCGTTTATATTGTGTATTACGTTCACCTCACGTAGATAAGAAATCAAGAGAACATTTTGAGATGAGAATACACAAAAGAATCATAGATATTTATGATCCGACACAACAAACAACAGAAGAAATTTCAAGAATGGATTTGCCTGCCGGAGTAGATATCGAAGTTAAGTTATAGAAAGATTTAACAAGCACATACAATTTAATATAGGAAACTCCTTATAAATTGAATGTGATCTACGAGGCAAGTAGAGAAACGTAGCGCTCACAAAGGAAAGGTGAAATATGACACTGGGAGTAATAGGCGAAAAACTTGGGATGACACAAGTATTTGATAAAGAAGGACTTGCAATTCC
>JAEELO010000042.1 GCA_016282705.1 Candidatus Gastranaerophilales bacterium
ATAAATAGTGAAAATATATTGAAAAAAATATTAAGGAAAAACAATACCGATAAAAATTGTAATTAACTGCAATTACCCAAGATTTTGTAAAATATACAGTATTTATAAAATAAGCAAATAAAAAAATCAAAAACACTAAATATATATTTTTTTGTCTTTTGGAAATAAATAAATTTTTAGATATCAAAAATATCATAATTGAAACAAAACATCCTTTTATTAAAGCAGATCCGGAATTAATAAAATTTGCAGGATGAATATTAAAAAGGATAGGCAATTTAAAATTTATAAATTTAGACAAGAAAAAGCCAATATATCCTCCGCCATGTTCAGAATTAAATGACAGACAAGAAAAAAGATTTTCATTAGGAAAATAAATAGAATAATGAGCATCATCATCCCAAAAGCAACAGTTTGCTGACAAGAACGTAATTATCCAAACAATAATTACTAATATTAAAAATAAAACATAAAAATATTTTTTATTATCTGTTATATTCAATTTTTATTCCGATTTTTATATTCTTAAATTTTAACATTATATGCAAAAAAGAGAACCAAAAGGTTCTCTTTTTTGTTAACAAAATGTTTATGTTATTTTGCGGATTTTGCAGTGTCAACGATAATTGAAAATGCTTCAGGTTCGTTAACGGCTAAATCAGCTAACATTTTTCTGTTAATAGCTACTGATGATTTTTTAAGTGCATTCATGAATTTTGAATAGCTTAATCCATGTTGTCTTACGGCTGCATTAATTCTTACAATCCATAAACGACGCATATTTCTTTTTAAATTACGTCTGTCTCTGTATTGATATTTTAATTTTTTCATTACAGCAGTATTTGCAACTTTAAATATTCTGCTTCTTGCACCTTTAAAGCCTTTAGCAAGTTTTAATATTTTTTTATGTCTTTTTCTTAAGACATTACCACGTTTAATTCTCATTTTTCAAATTCCTTTCTTCTTAATCCTTAACCTGAACACTTCGCATAAGGAAGTTCTTTTAATACAAGTTTCTTATGTGTAGCAGAAACTTCTATCATAGAAGAAAGTCTTCTTTTTCTTGACTGACTTTTGTGTTGAAGTAAGTGGCCTTTACCTGCTTTTCTTCTTAAAATTTTTCCGCCGGCAGTAATTTTATACCTTTTTGCGCCGCTGCGGTGTGTCTTCATCTTTGGCATAGTTTTCTCCTTTTTTTCTTTACTTATACCAAGTGCATTATTACGTTTAATCCGCCTGCAAACAGTGCCGGCAACTTATAGCTCTAACGCACCCTTTCGGTTAAAAATGCGACATGCCTCCGCATATTCAGACCGTATATTTTTATTCTAAATCAAACATGCCTGTATGCAAGCAGTAAAAAAGAAAGTTAAAATAATTTAACTTTCTTTTTTATTAAATATTATCTTTGTATTAAAGAAATTAAGGCGCTAAAATGGTTACAA
This sequence comes from Candidatus Gastranaerophilales bacterium, assembly GCA_016282705.1. Taxonomy (GTDB): domain Bacteria; phylum Cyanobacteriota; class Vampirovibrionia; order Gastranaerophilales; family Gastranaerophilaceae; genus Avigastranaerophilus. The sequence continues at coordinate 1,446 of JAEELO010000042.1, forward strand.
CATTTCTTCCGTCCATAGAAGGTTTCTTTTCAACCGTAATTTTTTCATTTTCCAAATCAGTAAGAAATCTGTTTGCCAAATCATATGCCAAGTGGTTATGCTGCATTTCTCTGCCTCTTAACATAACAACCAGCTTTACCTTGTTTCCTTTAGCTATAAACTTTTTAATGGCGTTAATTTTGACATTATAATCATTAACATCAATCTTATAACGAACCTTTATTTCTTTGATTTCAACGGTATGCTGTTTCTTTTTTGATTCTTTAGCTCTTTTTTCAATTTCGTATTTGTATTTACCGTAATCTAAAATCTTTGCTACAGGGGGTTCTTGATTAGGAGAAACTACAATTAAGTCTAATCCTTTTTCTTCAGCCATCACAAGCGCTTTTGATGTTGCTACCACTCCGTGGTTATTCCCTTCGTCATCTATTAATCTGACCTCTTTTGATCTAATATTTCTGTTAATTAATGGCTGGTTTGTATCTTTACTAATTGTTCTATCCTCCTATTTTGTAACGAATTTATTTTAACAGATATGTTCAAACTTTGCAATCCTTAATAATAAAGAGGGGCAAAAGCAGTTTGTCCCTCTTTATTATTTTATTTATAAATTATTCTTCCAAATTTTTATAGAATTTATTATAAAACCAATTTTTCATATATTCTTTATCTTCATATTCTCGCCCTTCCGATAATAAAGGATATAATTTGTGCTGTCTGTAATTAGCTTTTCCGTCAAGAGCTTCAATTAATCCATCGCCTGTTTGCATATTATATACATTAAAATCCAAATCTTCCGTAAATAAGTGTGAAGCATATTCTTTTGCATCAATTTGACCGTCTTTGTTTATATCCATATTAGACATTATAATATCTTGTCTTTGTTTTATAATTTTATTAGACACATTTTTACTTGCCTGTGCTCTTAATTCATACATCTTCATACCTTCTATATCAGGTACTTCATCATTTAATGCAATAAGTAATTCGTCAGCATTAATATGGTCTTTATCTCCGTCATAATTAAGGAGATTTATTGAATCAAATAATTCTTCCCAAGCAGCTTTATCTTCCGGTGTTAATGAACTTACATCTACACCTACAGCTGCAAAAAATTCTTCTTTATTAAAAACACCATCTCCGTCTTTATCATATTCCGGTATTACATCTTCTGCATATGCACTTCTGTATTTGTCATATAACATCTCTGACACAGGTAACAAATCTGCATCTTCTTCAGTGTATGTGAGCATATCAATTAATTCATCTTTGTCTAAGGTTCCGTTTTTGTCTTTATCAAATAATTCAATATTTGCTTGAGCAAATTCTTTCAAATCTTTTGAATATGTTCCTGCATTAAAATCAAACATTTGAAAATCTTCAACTTTATCATTAGAATCAAATTTATCTACATTTTCGGTGTTATTTGTCCATTTATTAAATTCCTGTGCGCGTTGAGATGCTGATACAATTTCCATAAATTCCTCTCCTTAAATCCTCAATATCATTCTGTTATACTCTAATAAAGTTTTTTTTAATCAAAAAAATGACTTCTACTTCTGTTTGAGTTTTACATTTATTAACAATCGAATGCTTGATTTTTTATTTTGTTTTATATAAACTGAATTTTGTAACCGTAGACAGCGGGGGGGAGGGCATAAGAAGAATATAGTTCCGATTATGCAAATCCCTTAAAAGATAAAAATTACCCTGCCGAGGATTAACAAAAGTCAAATAAGTCAATTATTACAGGATTGGTTTAATATATTTGTTGATTGGAATTTACGGTTTCGTAAATTCTATATTTTTATATGGGATTTACGAAAAAATAGGTCGATATTACAACAAATAAGGAGCAAAAAATGTCAACAAAAGCCTTCAAACAAGAAAAAATTGAAGCAATGAAAGAAAAATTTGCAAAGGCTAAAGTTGCCGTAGTTACCGAATATAGAGGATTAACTGTAGAAGAAATTACAAATCTCCGTCGTGCTCTTCAAAAAGAAGAAGGCGATTATATGGTAACTAAGAATACCTTAGCAAAAGTTGCATCAAAAGGAACACAATATGAAGTTCTTGCAGATGCATTAAAAGGACCTGTTGCTATTGCATTCGGGTTCAAAGATGAAGTTGCTCCGGCTAAAGTTATGACTAAATTCATAAAAGATGCTAAAAAAGGTGAAATTATAGGCGCAGCTTTAGACGGCAAATTCTTAGATGCAAACGAAACAAAAAAACTTGCAACTCTTCCTTCAAAAGAAGAACTTTATGCAAAAATACTTGGCAGCATAAACTCTCCTGCATCAGGCATCGTTGGTTCAATCAATGCTGTTATGAGCGGATTGGTTAGAGCTATAGACCAAGTTGCAAAACAAAAAGCAAGCTAATTAAAACACACGTAAAACTACAAAAATAATTAAAGGAGAAATAAAATGAGCGTAGAATCTATTTTAGAATCAATTGAAAAATTAACATTAATCGAAGCAGCTGAATTAGTAAAAGCTATGGAAGAAAAATTCGGCGTATCTGCTGCTGCACCTGTTGCAGTTGCTGCTGCTGCTCCTGCAGCTGCTGCTGAAGGCGGAGCTGCTGATGAAGCTTCTGAAGTTACAGTTGTTTTAGCATCTGCAGGTGCTAACAAAATTGCAGTTCTTAAAGAAGTTAGAGCTATCACAGGTCTTGGTTTAAAAGAAGCTAAAGATTTAGTAGACGGCGCACCAAAACCAATTAAAGAAAACGTTAAGAAAGAAGAAGCTGAAGCTCTTAAGAAACAATTAGAAGCAGCTGGTGCTACAGTTGAAATCAAATAGTTTTATTTGAAAATTTAAAATACTGCCTGTTTTACAACAGGCAGTATTTTTTTATTAAAATTTTAAAATATAAAGAGATGTTAACTAAAACTATATATATGAGCAATTTTAAATTTTTATTGTTTTATTAAAAACAAGAAAAAAGGAAAAGGAAAAATTTATGTCTTTAGTTTATCCGGGTATCGATACCCCCCACATAATAAAAAAAGCTATGAACTCAAAAACCTTGGCAACTCTTGGAAGAGAAGAAGATGAATATCAGGCAAGATTAGACGGAACAAAACCGAAAATATCATATCCTAAAATAAAAACACCATTTGATAAACCCGTATATAATAAACAAACAATTCAAGAAATAAAGGAATATTGTAAAGATAAGACTCCGGATGAAATTCTTGAAGCAATGGGAATAAAAATATATTACGATAAAAACGATAATAAATATTTAAGCCACTATAGATGGCCAAATGTTGCATATTCTTTTAAAGCAGCAGACATAGATGAAGAAAAACTCTTAGAAGGTGTAAAAGGAATAATAGGTAATTGTGATTTAACAGGCTCTTATTTAAAATCTCTGGGGGAAGTTTCCACTATCGGCGGAACTTTAACAATACCTTTATATTCAAAATTAGAAGATTTAAGCGGATTAGAATCTGTTCATTATGTAGATTGCAATGCGGAAAATCCCGAAGATGTTATAGCTATATTTAAGAAGCTGCATTTCTCACCGGATAAACTAAGAAGCATTCCAAATTCATATATGACAGCTGCATTTTATCACCCTGCCGTATCTGAAGCATTAAATATAATGATGGCAGAACAAGCATACAAAGAATAATTGATTTTTACATAATAAATAACAGGACTAAGTCTATAAGCTTTTATTTATAGACTTATTTCTAATATTCATTTTTCTCTTTATATTTAAAATAAACATATAAAAGGGAGGAAAAAAAATGAAAAAAATAGGACTGCTAATATTTTCAATTATTTTAGCTTCATTGTGTGCTTTTGCGGATTGTAATCAGCCAAATGCACCTGTCAGAGAATGGTATACAATATCACCGCAAAAATCTTGCGAAAAGCCTTGTGACAACCCTTGCGAAAAGAAAATGTACACACGAGAATGCCCGAAAGATACATTTTTATGCACCGGAAAAGAAATTGATGAACTTTTTAAATGCATAGGTTTAAGCGAAACTCAAATATGCAATGCTAAAAAGCTGCAAGATAAATATGAAACTGAAGTTTTAAGCCTCAATGAAAGAATTAAATGTGAAAACAAAAATTTATCCGACTTAAAACGAAGCTGTAATAAAGGCAGTGAATACAGAAAAACAAAAAGAACAATAAAAGATTTAAAAAAAGAACGTAAAAAGATATGCAAATGCTATGAAAAACAATTTAAAGAAACTCTCTCGGATGAACAAAGACATGCATATAATAAATATACAAAATAGAAATAAAACGGTTGAAAATATTTTCAACCGTTTATTTTTTCATCCAAATAAAGGGTTTACTTTTTTAAAAACATCATTAATATATTAGTACGGCAAGCTATATATTAAAGGAGTAAGTTATGAGTTTATTAAACGGACAATCCCTAATTGCAACTGCAATGGCTGGTTTGACAGATACATATTCAACATTATTAAACGGTAACAGTAAATCAGGAAACGGATTAACCCTTGAAGATTTAAATAATATTTCAAATACAACAAGATTAAATTTGGGAACAAATGCAACATTTTTACAATATCTTACTGCAAATTTCAACACTCTTGATAAAGACGGTGACGGTGAAATTACAAGCAAAGATATGTCAAACTTAATGAATACAATGCAATCAAAAGGACTCACATATAATGAAATCCAATCATTATGTGCATCCGGCAATTGTGACAATACCCTTCTTTCAACAGTTCTGACTTATTTCAATAAAATAGATTCAAACGGTGACGGAAGAGTAACAAGCGAAGAAATAACAAAATTCAGTATTAATTGCCAACGTGATGAAGTTGAGCAAAAATATAAATCATACAGAGCATCTCAAACAAGCTTATACTATAGTGACGGAGTAGAAGATGATTTAACCAGCGTTCTGGATACTTTAAGACCAAATCTGGATTCATCTAAGTCATAAAAGTATTATATATAAAGTTTAAAGGCTTGCAAATTGCAAGCCTTTTCGTTATTTTCCTTTTTTTGCCGGTTTTTCAATAGTAACTTCCAGTACCGGCATTTCATACTCGGGTCCGTATTTATGAAGCAACACGCAAGAGCGGTGCTGTCCGTCTAATATAACATTTTCCGAATTTATTATAGGAAGATTTTTTGAATTAAATCCGTTATTGTTTATATTATCTATCAATGCCTGAAACTTATCCACATTCATATCATAACCGTTTTCTTGGTTGTTCTTTTCACAATATTTCGAATATTCTTCAGGATTTCCGTTTTGAAGAAACTTATACGGAGCTACATCTGTTAAAGACATTACCGTTCTGTGCCAATTTCTTTTTACATCCTTTAACTTTATTGTTGTAATTCTGTACGAAGAAATATTTTTTAATTCCAAATAACGATAGAAGAAATCATAGTCTATTTCAAATCTGTCATCATCAAGTAATCGCAATGCGGAATTTTGTTCTCTTTCTTTTCTTTCCTCTTCATATGTCGGATGATTAACTGCAATACCGTAAAATTCATAACCCATCGGTTCTATACCGGCACATACAATACGTTCTAAAGCGTGTGCAAGAGAGAATGTCCCTCTTTTGGTTATTTCAAAATCCTCAATAGTTATATGCAAATTTTGTATTTGTTTTAAACATTCTGCTTTTATTGCAAAACAGCTTCCGGCAATATATTTATAATTATCTTTAAGCTGTATGCCGTATTTCCCTGCAATATTTTTTGTAAATGACTGTTTATGTTTCGGGTCATTGATAATGAGATTATCGGCTGCAACAATACCTATCTTGTTATCATTCAATAATTTATCAACAACAATATGAACTGACATAGGCGCAAGCAAACCATTGAATAGATTATAAAACCAATCTTTATATTTAAATATTTGATTATAAATATATATAAACGGTCTGTTCCAACCTTTAGAATGTAATTTATAAACTATATCATACTTATCCAAATCTATAGTATTTAATATATCAATAAATGCACCTATATCATAACCTTGATTTCCATATATTTTAATCTGTACATCAGGTTTATATTCACGAACTTTATCCAGAGTTTCTTCATCATAAAAGCCGTCTACACAGGTAACTATTAAATCATAATTATAGCAGGATAAATTATCCAAATATTCCTTTATAGCTTCCCATTCATGCATATAGAATAAATGCAAACATACAAGAATTCGTGCATTTTTATTTTTCTTGTATAAATCATTACTTACTGCCATTGCAATATTTTGAAGTTTTGAAGAATATTCTTTTTTTGTTTCTTCATTTAAAAGTTTTAACTCTTCAATTTTGTTTTCCAAATTTTTAAATTGCTGTCTGATTATAAGTTTTCTGCTTTTGAATTTTATTTTTAATCCCAAAATTGTTATTACTTTATGAACATCAACATTCTCTGCCGAAAATATTTTTCTTATACGCTGAATTTGCTTTTTCTTTCTGAAAAATCCCTGAACCAGCTGATATTTTAGTAGCTGCATAATAGGGAACATTTTATTTCTAATAGGATATACAGAATACCCCTGGCTGACAACCAGTGATAAAAAGCCTCTATCCACACCATCGACATATGTTCCTCTTTTATTGTTGTTTTGTTCCAAAGAAAAATCAGATTCTACAATTGTTGAGTCTCTCAATATATTAAGGAGTTCTGCTCTTATCATAAACATAGAGCCTAAAACGAAATCTTTACTTCCCTTTTCAATATTTAATCTGCTCTTAAACTTTTTAAAATTAAATCTTTTATCATTATTAGAATATTTACTTACCGAAAGAATAAAATACTTAGAAGCTAATAATCCTATGGTTTTATCTTGTAATATTTTTAAATTATTTTTAAATCTTTGTTTTGAACCTATTAATGCATCTACAAGAAGATTTCTTTGTTCAAATCCTTTAAATATCCTTCCGTAATATATTTTTAAAGGCTTGTATTCCAGTGTATTTAATTTAATAACATAATCATAATCCGCAAGAGAAACCATTCTTATCACTTTTAAAAACGGATATGTATCATTTCCGATATTTTCAACTTTGATTACTTTTGCATCTTTTTTAAAAGATAATATTTTATTATTAATTTCTTCTCTATCATTATAAAGAGTCACATATAAATCATATTCACAGTTATTTATGTTCTTTAATCTGTCTAACATAAAATTCAACTGCTCTTCGTGATTTAAATGAAGATGTACTAATATTTTCATATTCTCTCTCAATATTATTCGTTTTATATAATCTATTTTTACACACATATATATGTGTGTAAATACTTTGAACATTCTATTAAGAGATAGAAGAAACTGAAAATAATTATTTTTCTTGTACTATTTCTTTCGGTTTTATTATTTCGGATGCACTTTGTTCTTTATTGGCAATATCATCTTTAACTTCTTTTACAGTATTTTTAACAGCAAGCTGTTTTTGAATTTCTAAATCTCTTGCTTTTTTTATAACATCAGTAAGTTCTAATTGCTGTGCAAAACCTGATATTCCGGCATTATATACAAACAATAAAATACAAAAAATAATTTTCCTCATAGTTCCTCCGTTTTTTATTTATATTGGAGTAAACTACAATATTATTAATTCTCCGACTGTATAATTCCGTAGCGTTGTTTTATATTAAATATTTTTTCAACGGAACTATCAATTTTATTTTCATCAATAAGTCCTTGTTTTACTGCAGTTTCAATATCTTGGACAAGGGTATATATTTCTTTTGTTGTATCTCTGAAAATAAACATATTAACTCCTGCATTTATAGCTTTTATAAAGGCATCAATTCGGTTCATTCCCTTTATACCGTTCATTTCCATATCATCAGTAATAATTAAACCCCCAAAACCAAGTTTTTTAATCAAAATATTATTTATTATTTTTTCCGAAACAGATGCAGGGGTACCAGAATTATCCAATGACGGATATAATACATGCGCTGCCATTATTGCGGGAATTTCGGCTTTAATTGCTTCTTCAAACGGTCTTATATGTATATCGTTTAATTCTTCTTCCGTCAAATTTATAACGGGAAGCGTCAAATGAGAATCGCTGTTTGCCGCTCCGTGACCGGGGAAATGTTTGCCGACGGTTACGATATTATATTTTTCATACTCTTTTATAACCAGTTTTCCTGCAGCTATAACTTCATCAGGATTGGATGAAAAGGCACGTTCACCGATTATAGGGTTTTCTTCATTTGTATTTACGTCAAGAACAGGTGCATAATTCATATTTATTCCATAGCTTTTTAATTCCAATGCTATTTCTTTTGTTTGGTTTTGCAAATATGAAAGTCCCATATTATATGCAAGTTTTGCACTTAAATACTTTTTCCCGTTGTGGATTTTTTCTGTTCTTTCAACTCTTCCGCCTTCTTGATCAATACTGTAGAACATAGGAATCATTGCATTATAAGCCAAATCAGAGATTAAGTCTTTAAATTGTTTTTCGGAATCTATATTATGAGTAAAGAAAATAACTCCGCCGAGTCCCGAATGCAGCATTTCAGCGAAATAATCATTAGCAGCAAAGTTTTTTCCGTTAAATCCGGTAATAAACATCTGCAATATTTTTTGCTTCAATGTTAATTCTTTAGCATTCATTTCTATCTCTTTATTTTAAATATTCTAAATTCAGAGGGTTCAAGTTTTTCTATTTCTATTGTTTTTACATTTGGTGCGGAATAATGTTCTACAAAGTCTTTTTTATCTTCTTCGTATACATATTCTGATGCGAGTTCAAAATCTCCGGGAATTTCAATTTTTTTATTTTCTACGGCGTTATTTGTTTTTATGGTATATTCCATTATTCCTTCCGTATTTTGTTTTAATATTTTCTCATTGGAAGGAAGATAATTTGCCGCAACTATAATACATTCTTTTACTGCTTCTTTAGAAATCATCCAGCTTATAAAGCCGTTTTTATTTTGAGTAATTATTTGAGCTTCTCCGTTTATAGTAAGTTCATTATTAACAGATAATCTTCTTATTGCATCAAATTTATTGTAGAAATTTTCATTATCATTTCTTATTAAAGAAACTTCCTCTTGTATAGTTGCTTCAATGCCGTCTTTAGAGAAGGACTCATCACCGTCTACGTACATTACAGGTCTTTGAGCCAATTTCCCTCCCGGTAAAAATCTGAATTTAAACCATTTAAACAAAGCTTCATCTTCATCCATCAAACCTAAATATCTGTTTACCGTTCTAAATTCGCCATCTTGGTTATTATATGTTTTTAAAATTGAAAGCAAAGAATTCTGAATTACCGTGGAATTATAGTCTTGAAGTTCCCTGTTATTATTTATGACCTCTGCAGGAATTTTCTCATAGTCGGTTTTTGTATCATTTCCCCATAGAATATCAAAATGCATTTCCTGATGATATTCCTTAAAATAAGAATTCCAAAGCCTATATTCCGCCATAGATGCGAAATACGGGACTATTTGTTTCATGACTTCGTTAATTCTGGTCAATAACATTCTCGGAGCTCTGTAACTTATAGGTTTTAAATCTTTTTCGCTCATTTCATCCACAATAAAATCGGTATGAGAAATTCTAAATCCGTCAAAATTATAGTCTTTTTGAAGCTGTTTTAAATATTCGACATAGAAATTCATAACGGGAATATTATATTCCCCGTTTTCCAAATAGACGAAATATAGAGGAGTCTGGCAATCAGATTCTGCAAATTCAGATACATCGTGCCCTTTAGAATTATAATGTTTAAATATCGGATATGCACCGCCTTCTGACATTTTTTCAAAAACCGGAATACCACTTGAACACCAAGCGCCGTCAGGAAGTGTCCATAAACCTTCATCTATTAAAGCATTTATGATTTCTCCTCTGTGTAAGATATCCTTATCATTTTTTATTTTATTCGGTTTAACCTGTTCAACATTTGAAACTATATTAGCAACTCTCTTTTGCAATTTCATTTGCTGTTCTCGTTTTGTCATATAATCAGAAAGTTCTTTTCTTTTTTCTTCAAGTTCTTCCGTAAAACGATTATAAATAGGCATAAATTCCGCAGTCAAATCAACAGAACCGCTTTTTAACGTTGTTCTGTATATATTTCTTACTATAGTTACATCATCTTCATCAAACTCTTTTGAAAGTTTAATTGCAACAAAATCAAGGGCTTTAGATATCTCATCCGTTAAGAATTTAACGTCAATCCAACGTGCAATTTCAGGGTGAGCAAGTACTGTTTTTGAAAATCTTCCGTTTTGAGGGAACACATCATAAATTACGGGATGACCTGCCAGTTGAGCAAGTGCAATAAAAAGCTGTATTTGTGATTTTCCGTCTATTCCTTTATCAAGCAATGTTTTATCGGTAAGCTTATTACTTACTTCTTCAGAACCTGCAGTCAGATATGCATTCCCAAAATCTCTGGGATGAAAAGGTATAAGATATACCGTAGTTGAAAGTATATTTTTTTCTAAATTACCTGAAGGTAATATAACAATTTGTCTTAGCCAATCAATAAATTTTGCAGGCGCGGAATCTTTTGCACCATCGCCAAGTGCGGCAAGATTTATTAATTTTATATCGTGCTGCTCTTGCTTAATCCAATCCGCATCAGTATATCCAAATCTTGCAACGGCACTGGTTTTATTATCTTTTATAATTAATTTATTTTCTTTTAAAGTATTATTAACTTCTAATTTTTTATCCAAGCAGAAAATTACTTCCGCATCTGTTAATTCTTCCAAGGCTCTTGCCTGTGAATACGGCAGATACCCGTATCTTTCTATAAGAGCAGATAACTCTTGTTTTCTTTCCGATTTAATATCTTTATCAGAGTATAAATCTTTAATTTTAGAATATTGGCTGTTGAAAATCTCGGATTTATCTGTTTCTTGTTTTTTAAAAAGAAAATCAAACATGCTATCACCCTTTACCATATGCAGAATATTACCTATATATCAAATATAGTATTATTTTCGGATTAAAGCAAGCCTATTAATCTAAAGGTTTAGATTAATTTATAAACCATTTGATTGATGTCTCAACACAAAAATATTTATAAAATGATTCAAGAGGGTAGTAATTCATCGGTGATTTATGATTCAAGGAAAAGGATTTAATATAATAAATAAAATTTTTACACTTGCGTTTGTACTTATTCTAACGGCAAGTAATTGTTATGCTGCAGAAACATCACTAGCCGGAATTGATGTTGACAGGGATAATAACGGTGAATATAAAATAACCCTTAAACTTGACGGTTCGGCTCAAGTAAAAAAATCCTTTGATGCGGATGGAGGACTAACAGTATTATTAAGTTCCACTCTGCCTTCAGAAGCTGTAGATATTGCGTATGATAATGCTTCAGGACTTAATAATGTTATTGTTCAAAAGAAAAATAAAACTAATACTATGATTTCTTTTGAAGGAGAAGATATTCAAAATGCTCAAATCTATATAAAAGAATTATCTACAGGAATGGTAAAACCTCTTGAAACTAAAAACGGAATATTAAGCAGTATTCTGTTTACAGCAGATAAGAAACTTTTATGCACATCTTTATCTGCCGTATTATTCCTTTTCTTTATAATGCTTGCTTCAAGACCGAAATCAACAAGATACACTCCCGAAAAACTCAATAATGCGGTAAAAAGAAGAAAACAAAGAACCGTAAATACATTAAGGAACAAAAATCTTGCTCAAACAGGAGATATCCCTTCTATTAATTCAGGTATTAACGGAAGTTTTTATTCGGCAAGATTATATATGACCACACCAAGCGAATTTATAGTTAATAACCAATACAAAGAAGAAAAAATCAGAAAAGCAAGTTAAAATAAATTTTTAACTTGCATAATTTTAAAATTAATATTATTATTTTAAAGGTGTGCAACAAATAAATGAGCAACAAATTATGCAGGTAATAAGAGCATCGGAATTATTCAAAGACATTGAAAGCATTGACAACAAAGAGTTTGAACAATCACACAATATCAATTTGGATTTTTCAAATATTGAATCGATTGACCTTAAAGCCATAAAAATATTGTTGGATATCCAAAAAGTGGCACTATTAAACAATAAAACTCTTTCCGTAAGTAATGTTAATCAAAACGTAGGGCAAATGCTTGATGTCACAGGGCTAAATAAAACTTTTGCAAATTTAGCCACAAATCCGATTACAAGGAAGTAGCCATAAATGCAAATTCAATTCTATATAGTGGCAACCCCCATCGGAAACTTGGGTGACATTTCATACAGAGCCGTTGACGTATTAAAACAGGTTGATTATATCGCGTGTGAAGACACTCGCGTTACAAGAATACTTGCAGAAAAATACGGATTTAAAGCAAAATTATTTGACTGCCATAAATTCAACGAAAAAGAACGAAGCGAAAAAATAATATCATTAATAGATGAAGGTTCATCAGTAGCACTTGTATCAGATGCAGGAACACCCGGAATTTCAGACCCGGGAAGTGTTCTTATAAAAGAATTGTATAAAAGAAACATTAAAATAACATCCGTTCCGGGAGCCTGTGCTGTTGCAACTTTCTTAAGTCTCATTCCCAGAGATACTGAGGAGTTTGCATTCATAGGCTTTATCCCTCGGACGAAAAAACAGCAATCTGACATCCTGAATAAATACAGACATACAAACTGCGTATTTTATGATTCACCAAATAGACTTATGGAAACCTTGAAAAATATCAAAGAAATATTTGGAAATGATACTAAAATTGCCGTAGCAAGAGAACTCACAAAAGTTTTTGAAGAAGTAAAAATGGATTCTGTTGAAAAAATTATTGATTACTATGAAAATAATCCGCTAAAAGGAGAGATTGTTGCTATGATTTTTGCTGACAACAAAAATTGTACAAGGGACAGTGAACTTATTCAAAAAATTAATATTTTAAAAGAACAGGGCTTTTCCCAAAAAGATATTTCTAAAATACTCTCAAGTTTGTATGGTGAAAATAAAAATAAAATTTATAAACTTGCCATGAATTAAATAGCAATTTAATTCTTTATGGTTTTTATTATTATTGTTACAAGGAGAGAGCATGTATATAAATAGGATATTTCCGAATGCAAATTTCGGAAGAGCTTTTACGACTGCAGAAAAAAAACAGTATAAAGAAATAATTAACCGTGCCAAAAAAGAACTTAATATTCAGGATACTACGGCAATAATTTTTGATTTTAATGTTCCTTCAGAAAAAGGTTTTAATACCGGTATAGGTACAACCTTTTCAGATTCTGCCTATAAATTAGGAGAATTTTTAAAAACTATTGCAGGTATTAATTCTATACAGCTACAACCTCAGGGTAAAGTTTCAGCAGCAAACACATCTCCATATTCAGGTACAAACTATGCATTCGGAGAACATATAATAGACCTAAAAAAATTAACTTCTCCTAAATATGCTTCTCTTTTAACAACAGACGATATAAAAGCAATTGATGAAAATTACCCTGCAAATAAAGAACAAAGAGAATTTAAGACAGATTATGAATATGTTTTAGGGCCGGAAAACGGCATCCAGAATAAACTTTTAAACAAAGCATTCTCCGTCTTTACGGCAAATGTTGAAGCAAAAGAAGATAAAGCAGTTAAATTAAATAAAGAATTTACTGATTTTAAGACTAAAAATGCCGATTGGCTTGAAAAATATGCATTATATACAATACTTTCAGCAGAATACGGAACTAATGATTTCAGAAAATGGAATGAGCTCGATAAAAATCTTTATTCTAAAAAGAAAACCTCAGAAAGACAAAGAGAACAAAGAATTGCGAAAATAATTGAAAATCATAAAACAGAAATAGGATTTGAAAACTTTAAGCAATTTATAGCTGATAAACAGCAAAAAGAGAGCAAAAAAACATTTAATTCCAATGATATCAAGCTATACGGCGACTGTCTTATAGGCTTCTCTCAAAGCGAAATGTGGGGAGATATTGATTGTTTTCAAGAAAATTTATACTATGGAGGCCCTGACCCGAATTGTCCCGAAACAAATAATATTCAAACTTGGGGACTGCCTGCCGTAGATTACACAACTCTTGGAAAATGCGACGAAACTGGCGATATTTCCAAATTAGGAGAAGCCGGAAAACTTTTATACAATAAATATTCCGCATTTTTCAAAAGATATGACGGAATAAGGGTAGATGCCGCTTGGCAATTTGCAACACCGTTTATTTATCAGGCTGTAGACGGAAATTATGAAGAAGTAAAACAGCCGGAAATAAACTACACGATATTCAATATTATGAAAGCAGCCGCTAAAAATGCTTCAAATAAAGAAAGACCAATTGACAATAATGCAATTATGCTTGAACTTGTAGGACTCTCAGCAGGTAAAAGCCGTGAAATGACCTTAAATAAATATCCTCATTTATATACTACAGCTTATGCCGAATACGATGAATGTCCGGCAAAATTCTTGGAAAAGGGATACAAACAGGGCAATTTCTATGCCGGAGTAGGCTGCCATGATAACGATTCATTAATCAAGATGGCAAAAGATACAACAAAAAGGGAAATGCATACTGACGGTATTAAACAAAATTATCATTTTAATTTTAATAATTTAGCTTATAATGCACCTGAATATTTAGCTCAAACTCAGGATGAAAAAACGGAAGAAGATTTCAGAAATGCAAAATTTGCAGAAATATTCACTTCGTTTAAACAATTTTTTACTCTGCCCGATATGTTTGGAATGGAGCAGAGAATTAATATTTCGGGGAAATCAGACAAAAATAACTGGAGTGTAAGAATACCTTCGAATTATGAAGAATTCTACTATAAAAATTTAGCAAAAGGCAGAGGATTAAATCTTCCGAAAGTTCTTGCAAATGCAATGAAAATGAGAGGTATTACAAACAACAACTTAATCGAAAAATGCAATAAAGCTGCTGAGATATTGCGTTCGGATGGTCCGATGACAGAAAAAGATGCGAATACGGCAAAAGCACAAGGTTTGCTTAAAGATACATTGGCATAATTACATTATTTTTTACATAAATAGAAATTTTTAAAATATATAAAAACTGTTTTTGTTTTTATTTGATATTTAAAGTATTATATAAGATATGAAAATAAGAACTTGTAACAACTTAAATAAATCAATTTGTTTTAATTATAAAGGGCTGGGCATTACATACTGCACGCTCACAAACGCAACTAACGGACTTGGATGGACAAAAATCCCTCAAGAAGTTTTTGACGGAAATAAAATTGATTGGAATAAATATTTTGAAAAAAGAGCAGAAGCCATAGAAAGCATAAAAAACGGAACAGAGTGTAATGAATGCAAAAACTGCCAGCAAATAGTGGAGGATGAATTTGAAGACGACGGGAAAATCCACTATATTTTACTTTCGCCTTGGCAAATATGCCAATCAAACTGCATATATTGTTTAGGACACGCAGAACCGATTCAAAAAGATGCACCGAATTACGAAGAATATTATAAAGAATATGAAGAGCCATATGATATGCTCGGCATAATAAAAGATATGGTTCAAAATGATATTCTTGCAAAAGATGCGGAAATTGATTTTGCAGGCGGAGAACCCACATATTATCCGTATTTTAATGATATTGTTGATTATCTTATAGATAACGATTATACAAATATTATTATTCATACAAACAATATTTATTACTGTAATGCAATAGAAAAAGGTATCAAAGCAAATGCCGTAAGTCTTATGATTTCTATAGATGCCGGCTCAAAAAAATGCCACGAAAAAGTAAAAGGCGTAAAATCATTTGACAGTGTCTGGAAAAATTTCCACAGATATTCTAAAGCAAGAGGCAATAACTATAATAAAAGGCTTTGTACAAAATATGTTATTGTTCCGGATGTTAATGATACGGAGCAGGAATTAAACGAATTTATTCATCAATCAATAAAACACGGAGCAACTCAAATAGCAATAAATGTATATAACCAGTTATTAAACGAAATGAACTATGATGAACAATTAATGAAGCATCTTGTAAAAATAACCGATTCAGCCATAGAAACGGCAAAGAAACATAATATGCCATACACACTGTTTCCAAATATAGAATATGTGTATACAAAACTCGGTTTAAAATTACCATACTAAAAGAACCCGTTAAATAACGGGTTCTTTTTTAAGTTTTAAGCAATCGGGGGTTGATTACATCATACCGCCCATACCACCCATACCGCCCATATCAGGCATTGCAGGTGCAGCTTTCTTTTCCGGAACTTCTACAACTGCAGCTTCTGTTGTTAAAATCATGCCTGCAACAGATACGGCATTTTGAAGTGCGCTTCTTGTAACTTTAGCAGGGTCAACAATACCTGACTTAATCATATCTACATATTGATTTGTCATAGCATCGTAGCCTTCGTTTGTAGGAAGTTTTTTAACTGTTTCTACAACAACTTCGCCTTTTACACCTGCATTATCAGCAATTTGTTTCAAAGGAATATATAATGCATCAAGTAAAATTCTGAAACCGACTTTTTCATCGTCCGTTGTATAAGTAACAGTATTAATAGCCTTTTCCAAATCCTGCATTACTCTTATTAAAGCAACACCGCCGCCCGGAACTATACCTTCTTCTTTTGCAGCTCTTGTTGCATTTAAAGCATCTTCAATTCTTAATTTTCTTTCTTTCAATTCAACTTCTGATGCAGCACCAACTTCAATAACTGCAACACCGCCTGAAAGTTTAGCTAATCTTTCTTGAAGTTTTTCTTTATCGTATTCGGAATCGGATGTTTCAATTTGACGTTTAATCAATTTAACTCTGTCTTCGATTTGACGTTTTGTTTCATCACCTACAACGATTGTTGTGTCGTCTTTTGTAACCGTTACACGTTTTGCTTGACCTAACATTTGTACTGTTACGTTTTCAAGTTTAATACCGAGTTCTTCGGTAAATAATTGACCGCCTGTTAAAATAGCTATATCTTCTAACATAGCTTTTCTTCTGTCACCGAAGCCGGGAGCTTTAACAGCAACTGCTCTTAATACTTTTCTCATAGTATTAACAACTAAAGTAGCCAATGCTTCACCTTCAACATCTTCTGCAATTATTAATAAAGAACGTCCGTCTCTTGCAACTTGTTCCAAGATTGGAACCAAATCAGCAATAATATTAATTTTCTTGTTTACACATAAAACATATGCATCTTCAAGAACTGCTTCCATTCTTTCAGGGTCTGTTACGAAGTATGGTGAAATATAACCTTTATCAAACTGCATACCTTCAACAACTTTTAGGTTTGTACCTGTTGATTTTGATTCTTCAACAGTAATAACACCATCGTGTCCTACTTTTTCCATAGCTTCTGCAACAAGTTTACCGATTTCATCATTATTACCTGCTGAAATAGATGCTACCTGAGCAAGTTTTTCTTGTGAATCTACCGGCTGAGACATTTTCTTAATTGTTTCAAGTGCGATATTAACAGCTTTATCCATACCGCGTTTCATACACATCGGATTAGCACCTGCCGTTAAGTTTCTGACACCTTCTCTTACTATAGCTTGAGCTAAAACAGAAGCTGTTGTTGTACCGTCACCTGCAACGTCATTTGTTTTAGAAGATACTTCTTTTAATAATTGAGCTCCTGAATTTTCAAGAGGATCTTCAAGTTCAATTTCTTTTGCAATAGTTACACCGTCATTAACAATTTGAGGTGCACCAAATTTCTTTTCTAATATAACATTACGGCCTTTTGGTCCTAATGTAACTTTAACTGCATCTGCAACCGCATCAATACCTTTTAAAAGACCTTTGCGGGCATCTTCATCATAAATTATTCTTTTAGCCATTTTTACTGTCTCCCTGAAATCTATTATTCAATTACGCCTAAGACATCAGATACTGATAAAATCTTTAATGTTTCATCGCCGACTTTTACATCAGTACCGGCATATTTAGCAAATAAAACAACTTCACCTACTTTTACATCCATAGGTTCACGTTCTGATTTTTCATTTAATTTGCCTTCGCCTACAGCGATAACTTTACCTTTTTGTGATTTTTCTTTTGCACTGTCAGGTATAAAAATTCCGCCGGATGTTTGTTCGGCATCTTCAATAACTTTAATAACAATTTTGTCACCTAATGGTCTTATTGTCATATAAATTCCCTCCTTATATCTACCTATTATCTATACTATATTTATACCTTTATTTTTGAGTTTTTCTTAAAATATTAATGAAAAATTAATTATTGCCAAAAAGCCAATCAATACATAATTCCTTAAATTTATCAGGATTTTGTCTGAATAAATCTTCGGCATGGCAGCAATTTTCAAAAAGCACATATTTCTTTTCGCATTCTGCTTTATCGTATAGTAATTTAGTATGCCAGTAATAAACCGTGGGGTCTTTTTCACCTGCAAGGAATAAAGTAGGACATTTTATTTTATTAATAATGTCTAAAGGTTTTGTTTTCTTTAAATTGACTAATCCGGGGCGAATGGAGAGCCATCTTTTAGGCTCAAATTTTTGAAAAGTAGGAATCCATGCTTCTTTTTTCCAAAAATGATTTTCTATTGTTTTAAAATCACTCGGAGCACTTACCGCAACTATTTTATCTATATAATCAATTTTTGAAGCAGCTATCAAACTTAATGCAGCACCTAATGAAAACCCTGCCAAAAAGATTTTTTTATATTTCTTATGAGCATATGAAAGCACAGTTAAAATATCAAGTATTTCTCTGCTTGTAAAAGTATAAAAACCGCTGCTTTTGCCATGTCCTCTAAAATCCATAGACAATACATTTGAATATTCAGATAAAAACTCGGCTATATCAAGAAAACTTTTACTGTCTTTTGTCATAAACCAACCGGGTGCTATTATTACAACACTGTCAAATCCGTTTTCGTATTCATTTACGGCAATCTGCGTTTTATCTTTTGTTAAAAGTTTTATTTCTTTCATTGTCTTTTTTAACCTTTACATTAAATATTTATCATAAAAACATTCAAATAACATTACAAAATGTTAACAAAGTAATCTTTATATTAAAGTTTTTAAAAATAATGCCGACTATAAAATTGTCAGAGATAAACAGGTAAGAAAAATGAACAAAAGAATTATAATACCGACAAGTAACATATCAGATGGCGTTGAATTTTTCTTAAGAGGTGCGAAAAAACGCAGATCAATGGCAATTGCAAGCGTCAGACAGGTAAATGCGAATATAGGAGTAAACTTAAGGCTCGTATCAGCCAAATAGTTTACAAGAGAGATATAAAGCCGCCTAAATAAGGCGGCTTTTCGTATGTTTATTTTTTCTTTTTATCCTTTTCTTTTTCGGGATTTTCTTCTTCCTCTTTGGGAGGTTCATTCATTATAATAAGAATTTCGTTTTTCCCCGCCATTTTAAGGTTATTTCTTGCTATAGATTCTAATGTAGCTTCGGAATTGAAGTTCTCTAATTCAGACTTTAATTGTTTATTTCTGTCCAATTCTTCATTTCTTTTACTTTCAAGCCCTTTTACTTTAGAAACAAAATTTATATTTTTATTAATATTATTAAACGCACTTACGGCAAGCTCTATAATACAAATAATCAACACAAAAGTAAGCCAAGAAAAACGTCTTTTCTTTTTTTCTTTTTGCTCTGCATTTTTATTTTGTACTTCGTTTCTGTTCATATTATAAATTATATCCTATTTCAAAAGGTTTTCAATTACATTATATTATCCAGACCGTATACAAAAGTATTATTATTATTAACATACCTTAGTGCCATTAATACACCGTCCATATAACATGTTCTGTTCATGGAATGATGTTCCATTTTAAATATTTGTCCCGAGGCACCAAATATAACCTCTTGAGATGCTATGTATCCCGGCATCCTGACAGAGTGAATATGTATATTCGCTTCCGATGTTCCTCCGCGCGAGCCTTGAATTAATTCTGTTTCAGGACAATTTCCGAATGTAAAATCAGGGTTTTCTTGTGCCATTAATTGTGCCGTTTTAATTGCAGTACCTGATGGCGCATCTTTTTTCTGATTGTGATGAAGTTCTATAATCTCCGCATTTTTAAAGTATTTTGAAGCCTGTTTTGAAAACATCATTAATAAAACAGCACCTGTTGAAAAATTAGGAGCGATAAAACATCCTGTATTATATTCTTTTGATAATGCTTCAATGCTCTTCAATTGTTCATTTTTTAACCCTGTTGTACCTATAACAGACTTTGTTTTATTTTTTATATAAGTACAAACGTGTTCATAAATACCGTTGGGCTGCGTAAAATCAATAACTACATCAGGTTTTTTAGATAAAATTGCCTTTTCTAAATCTGCTTCAACCAAAACACCTGTTTCTTTTCCGCATGCGGCAACTCCCGCATCTGTTCCCACACCTGCAATATCTACCGCCATTACAAGTTCTGTATCTTCGCTGTTAATTATTGCATTTACAACTTCTCTGCCCATTTTTCCGAGGGCGCCAACTACACCAGCTTTTATCATATTATATTCTCCTGTTCCTTTTATCGTAACTTTAAAATATTTTTTTATCCATAGATTTTTAATAAAAATTTGTAATTTATTTCAACCTTGATAAAACAATGTTTACTTTGTATCATTAAGCTATGGCAAATCAAAAAGTAAGATTGAATAAATATATAGCTTCAACAGGATTTTGTTCGCGCCGCAAGGCAGATGAATATATTGAAGCAGGGAAAGTAACGGTTAACGGAGAAATCATTACCGAATTAGGTTACATAGTTTCCGTTAAAGACAGAGTAATGATTGATAAAAAAATCATTAAGCCTGAACCGTTTGTATACATTCGTTATTACAAACCTGCAGGTTATATAACCACAATGGATGACGAAAAAGGAAGAAAAACAATCTATGACCTTCTGCCTGAAGAAGTTCAAAACTTAAAACCCGTAGGAAGATTGGATAAAGATTCAACGGGATTATTAATTCTTACTAATGACGGAGATTTTATTAATGATTTAACCCATCCGTCCGTAAAAGTTCCCAAAGTATACAGAGTAACCGCTCAAGGCAAATTAAATTTGAATGACCTTGAAGTTATGGAAAAAGGTATTGAAATTGAAAAAGGACAAATTGCCTATGCTCTGGCACGTATAATCGAGTTTGAAGGCAAAAATACCGTATTGGAAATGGTGCTTCATCAAGGGTTAAACCGTCAAATAAGAAAAATGCTGGATTGTTTGGGACATCCCGTAATTTCATTAAAAAGATTAAGCATGGGTCCTGTTGATTTACAAGGATTAAAACGCGGACAGTTCAAATATATTAAGCCAAAACAGGTAAATGAAATAAGAGCATACTTAAAAAAATTAATTAAAAATGCCTCAAAATAATATGTTTTTGATAAAATATCTCTGTAAGGAATGAAATATGTTATTGGAATTTTTATACGCTAAAATACACAGAGCAACCGTAACCGACGCTAATTTAAACTATGTCGGTTCAATAACTGTTGATAAAAATATTTTAGATAAGGCGAATTTATCCGAAGGTCAAAAAGTAGATATTTTAAACATTAATAACGGCGAAAGATTTCAAACATACATTATCGCAGGGAAAGCAGGCAGCAAAGATATTTGTTTGAACGGTGCGGCAGCACGTAAAGCTCAAATAGGAGATAAAATTATAATATGTGCATATGCACAAATGACACCCGAAGAAGCAAAAACATTTAAACCGACAATTGTTCAAATAGACGAAAATAATAATATTGTTTAAATTAAAGGTTATTTTGACAAAAAAGTCTGAACTTTTGTATTCATTGATTCTTCTTTAATTTTCCAGTTTCCGTAATTGTCTTTCCCTATTATAAAATGAGCGGGAACTTTATAATCACTGGTTGACGGCATTCTTAGCGCCGCAATCTTGTAGTCATTGCCTATAGGTAATATTTTTATATTTGAATATCTGTTTTTATATTTTCTGAGCTTCATTAATTTTGTAGATTTTTTTACTTCACTTTTGTATCTTTCAAAAGGAATATTCACGCTTTCAAAAGTTCCGTCAGGCTTTTCAACCACTCTTATTATTTTTGCATTACTGCTGTAAAAATTAAAGAAATTATTATCATAGTTATTTGCAGCATCTACATACCTGTTAAAAAAATTTTGAACATCATCCATCTCAGCTGCATAACAAACAACTCCGTATAACATAACCAAAAGAAATATCAAAAAAACTTTTTTCATATGTCCTCCAATAAAAAAATAGCAGCTCCTTATGGAACTGCTATTATTTTTTATTGAATTATCATTTTATTCAATTGTATAGTCGTTTAATTCCGGTGAACCAAACATTCCTTCAATTTCTTCCAAAATAGCTGAAGGTTTTCTTGCAGTATTCTTTTCTGCTGCACGTTTTTGAGCTTCTCTGTCTTTTTCTTCGGAAGCATTTGTTAAGTGATAGAAACCTGTACCTGCCGGTATTAATCTACCGATAATTACGTTTTCTTTTAAACCTCTTAACAAATCACGTTTACCTTCAACTGCAGCTTCGGTAAGAATTCTTGTTGTTTCTTGGAATGATGCTGCAGAAATAAAGCTTTCTGTGTTCAAACTTGCTTTTGTGATACCAAGAAGAACAGCTTCATATGTAGCTTCTTGTCCGCCTGCTGCTTTAACTGCATCATTTTCTTGTTTTACTTCTTTATATTCTAAGAATTCACCGGGAAGAAGTTTTGTATCGCCTGATTCAAGAATTTTAACTTTCTTTGTCATTTGTCTTACAATTACTTCTACGTGTTTATCCGCAATTTCTACACCCTGAGAACGATATACTCTTTGTACTTCGTCTACAAGGTATTGTTGAGCTGCTTCAACACCATTTAATCTTATTACATCGTGAGGATTTAAAGGTCCGCCTGTTAACGGTTGACCGACTGCTATATCCTGACCGTTTGCAACAATAATGTTAGAATCAATTGCATATTTTACTTCTTGTCTGCCTGCTTCACCGTTTAAGAACAAACGAGGAACATCATCTTCAACTTCAATTTCCGCTTTACCTGCATATTCTGCAACTACTGCGGAATCTTTCGGTTTTCTTGCTTCAAGAAGTTCTTCAACACGAGGTAAACCTTGAACGATATCACCTGTTTTCTGTCTTTCAAATACCAATGTAGCAATCATATCACCACGGTTTACAAGTGAACCGTTAGCAACCTGTAACATCGTTCCGGGGCTGATTAAGTATGGACGACCAACTCTTAATGTAATTGAATTCTTGTCAGCAGCTACTACCAAACCTGAAATTTCAGATTTTTCGCCGCTTTCAGAAATTACATTATCCATTTTTACCAAAGCACCTTTTTTAACAACAGGTTTAGACTTCAAGCTTACCTTAGTTTCAGCACTGTCAGAAACCAAAAGTAATCTTCTTAAATCCTGATTGCTTTCTTTTATGCTTGCAACAGCATCATTTATTGCAAGAACTTGTGTTTTAGCAACCGGTGTCTTCGGTTCTATTACTTGACCGTCTTTTACAAGAAGTTCTGTTTGAAGAGAAGCTGCCATCTTTGAAGCACCTTCGAGTTCTCTTCTTACAATAATATTTTCAAGAACTACAATCTTCAAATTATTGTTTTCGTCTAATTCAAGCTGACCTTTTAAGTGGCTTAAATAATTATCCATTTGAAGAACCAAACTTGTTCTTGTTAATACACCACCATCAAGATTTCTTACTCTTGAACCGTCTTTATACTGTAACTGTGTTACAGGAACTAAATCAATAGCTTCATCTGTTGAATTAAATTTAATAGATACGTCTTTTGTATCAATATTAAATCTTTGAACAGGTCTTACCAAGATTTGGATAGGCTGGTTAGAAATAGTTTTTTCATCTAAAGCAACAACACCTAAATCTTCTTCTAAGTCATCCATTTCAAGGTTATCTTTTTCATTGTCCATAATAGTAACAATAGAATCAGCTTTAACCTTAATTTTTGGAGCAATTTCAGTACCTGCTTTTACAACTTCGCCTTCATCAACTTTTAATTCGCTGATTCCGCTTAAGTTGTATATTTCTCCCGGTCTGATTACCACTTCGTGAATCATATCGTTGAATTCTTTAATTTCAACAATACCGTCAATATGAGCATATAAATCTTTAATAACCTCTGTACCGGCAGTAACAAATGTTCCTGATTCTACCATCTTTAATGCTGAATCTTTATTTACTTGGTGAATTTCATCAGGAATAAATATTACTTCACCCGGTTTTGTAATGATTTGATTTTCATCAACTTCAATACCGTTATATCTGATTTCACCGCTTGAAGGAACCGTATATTCTTCATCTATTAATTCGGCAATAATCATACCGCTTTCAACTTCTGTATCAACAGGAGCTTTAACGATATATTTTTCACCTGATTTCTTAACTGTCCAGATTTGTTCTTTCTTTGTTTGTTCAAATGTTGCATTTGCTGCTGATATAGAAGCAATAACTATTGTTAACTCTTTACCTTGAACAATTTTCTTGATTTTCTTTCCGTCAAATTTAACATCTTCAACAACCAAGTCTGTTCCAAGTCTTACTTCACCGCCGTGTTCTGAAATTACGTTCATTTCAGCAAGTTTTTCGCCTTCTTTTACAGCTTGACCGTCTTTAACAAGTATTTTAGAACCGCCGGGTAAATTATAAACGTCGCCGCCTAATACCCAAACAATACCGTTCTTACTTGCTGTTCTTGAAATATTACCTTGTCTGTCTTTCTTTTCATCAGCTACGAAATCTTCAAATACAATTTCACCTGATAAATCAGAAGTAATATCTTTTGTAGCCTTTTCTGTTAAACGGCTTCCGTCTCCGCCTGATTGCGGTTCATATATAGCAATTTTGTCGCCTGTTTTAACTTCTTGACCTTGATTGAAGTATAAAATAGCACCTGACGGAATGTGATATTTTTTGGTCTTAGAACCGGATTTTATTTCCATATCAGATTCTTGAATTGTAATAGCAACATTATCACCGTGTCTTGTTCTTAAGTCTCTTGTTAATATTTTAGAAGAAACCTTACCGTCAGCTTCAGCAATGATTTCTTTCATTGCACCTGCACCTTTGAATACACCGCCGGTGTGGAAGGTTCTCATTGTCAACTGAGTTCCGGGTTCACCGATTGATTGTGCAGCTATAATACCGATTGCTTCGCCGACATCAACTAATTTTTGAGTAGTCATTGCCCAGCCATAGCATTTTTGGCATATACCATATTCGAGTTCACAAGTTAACGGAGAACGTACTAACACTTTATGTAAATCTAATTGTTTTACTTTTCTTATATCATTTCTGTCAATTGTAGTATTTGCAGGAATGACAACATTTCCGTCTTTATCTTTAATATCTTCTGCGATTGTTCTTCCTAATAATCTTTCTGTTAAAGGTGCAACAATTTTTTCACCGTCTGAAATATCAGTCATCATGATACCGCGATGAGTTCCGCAATCATGATCACGAATAATAACATCCTGTGCAACGTCAACAAGACGTCTTGTTAAGTATCCTGAGTCAGCTGTTTTTAAAGCTGTATCTACAAGACCTTTTCTTGCACCGTATGATGAAATAATATATTCGGTAACCGAAAGACCTTCTTTAAAGTTTGATTTAATAGGTAAGTCGATAATCTGACCTTGTGCGTCTGCCATCAAACCTCTCATACCTACTAACTGAGAAACCTGAGATAAGTTACCTCTAGCTCCGGAGAATGCCATCATATATACCGGATTTAATCTGTCAAAATTTTCAACTACTTTTGCTGTTAATTTTGAAGTTGTTTCAGACCAAGTGTCGATAACTTTCGTATATCTTTCTACCTCAGTTATATCACCTTTAAGATATCTGTGAGTAGATTTTTCAATTTCTCTTTCTGCTTCTTGCAACAATTCCTTTTTATCAGCGGGAACTGAAAGGTCTGCAATTGAAATTGTAGTACCTGACTTTGTTGCATATCTGTATCCCAAGTTTTTAAGATTATCTGCCAATGCTGCAGTCTTTGCACCGCCATATTCAAGATAAACTTGGTTAAGCAATTTGTTAATCGATTTTTTATTCACCTGTTCATTGATGAAATCAAACGATTTTTTTGCATTTTTATGTACCATTGTTTCCATGTTATTTTCACCTTTTTTTGTTAATCAAAATACTGTCAGAATTCAAACTTATTATGCTAAGATTGAATTTCTTACGGTTTCATTAAATATAATTCTTCCGACCGTAGTTTCAATTCTTTCGCCGTGTTCATCACGAACTATAATTCTATCGTGTAATTTTATTACACCTGTTTCGTGAGCAGCGATTGCATCTTCAAAACTATAGAAGTATTTACGGTTCTGGTCATCACTGTTATCATCCATAAGTGTCAGGTAATACATACCTAAAACCATATCCTGTGAAGCACCGATAATAGGTTTACCTGTAGCAGGAGCTAAGATATTATTAGTTGCTAACATTAACATTCTAGCTTCTGTTTGAGCTTCAATTGATAACGGAACGTGAACAGCCATCTGGTCACCGTCGAAGTCTGCGTTGAATGCTGTACATACTAACGGGTGAAGCTGAATTGCACGACCTTCAACCAATACCGGTTCAAAAGCCTGAATACCAAGTCTGTGAAGTGTAGGAGCACGGTTCAATAATACCGGATGTCCGTCAATTACTTCTTCCAAT
>JAEELO010000043.1 GCA_016282705.1 Candidatus Gastranaerophilales bacterium
AATAACTAAAATCCCGACATGTTATAATAAAAAGTTGTTGAACAATATTATGAAAATAAAAATACTTATAAATATAATTGCGATTATTATTATTTTCTTGTTATTTGACTATATATGTTTTAAAGGATATTTAAAGCATTTTAATATTAGTCATTTAAAATATACTCAGAATGTATTCAAAAAAATTTCTACTGATGATAAATATGATAAAAATATATTATCTAAAGCTTGGGAATACAGAAAATCTCTTAATGATAGCAGCAATGAAAAATCAATAGTATTTACGGGATGTTCTTATACATATGGGACAGGGTTAGAAGAAACCGAAACATTGCCATATTTAATATCAAAAATGACAAGCCGTCCCGTATATAATCTCGGACTGCCTTCAACAGCGATAAATCATACTATTTCAATGCTAAACCTTGGTATTTTTGAAGAAAAAGTTAAACAAGAACCTGCTGTAGTTATTTTTATATATTCGGATTTTCATCTGCGTAGACTTGTCATGCCCAATGTTACATTTGAGCCTAATGAATATTTATACAAAATAAAAAATAATGAACTTGTCAAAAAACGACCTCCGTTTATAGTTTCAAGATTTATTATTTTTTCTTTAATAAGAGAACATCTATATTATTTTTTGACAAAAAATAATAAACAATACCTACAATATATTAAAAAATTATTAAAATTGCATATCTTATCAATGAATAAAATATTACATGATAAATACCCTAATACAAAATTTATAATATTGGTGTATCATAATTCACCTGTTTTTGAATCTATTGCGGAAGAATTCAAGAAACAAGGAATTATTATTATCAGAATAAATCAAGATTTTGGCATACAAACTGATAATGAAGAATATAAATTAGATAACAGCCATCCAAATGCACTGGTTATTAGACTTATTGCACCAAAACTTTACAATGAAATAAAAAAATATATATAAAAGCATTTTTGCATGGAAAAAATACTTTATATTAATGAGGGAGATAATATGAGTATTTCTGGGCTTAATCAATTTAATGCAAAAAAAATACTACGGCAGCCAAATAATTTATCAGCGGCTTCTGATGAAAAAAATTCTCTTTGGGCAGCTTTCGCATCCGGAATAAATTCTGAGATGGTTAAGAATCAATTGCTTTCGGGGTTGTCGGAAGATTCTGTATTATCTCAATTATTAATGTTATCAGGTGTTGATAAACAAGACACTGACACATTAGATATGATAACCCAAGAATATACTGAACTCATAGAAACAGTTCAAAAGGAAATTGAACAAGAATCTTCAGAAACAGCTACGGATAATACACAAAATACACCTGAGAATACTGAAGGCTGGAATATAGAAGATACCGGTAATATTTTTGATGAAAATATTACAAGAGAAAACTTTTTACAAAACTTAGACTCATTAAATAAAACAACAAATGAAGAAAATTATTTCTCTCAATATTTAAATGCAATTAATGAAGTCGGCGGTGAAAATTTCTTTAATACATTAGATGAAAATAGTGACGGGATATTAGATAAAACAGAACTGGGTACATTAATCAATTCTGATGAATACGGTGCTGCAATTTCTATGGAAGAATTTAATAATTTAATAAATAGAATTCAAACAGACCAAGAAGGAATGCCTACTGTTCCGGAATCAGATGATACGCAGCCCGTAACACCTGCACCTGTATCCGAACCAGACAAACCTGAAAAAACTTCTGATAAGAAATCTCATCATTCAAGCTCTTCAGATTCAGGTTCAACGGATGTTCAACAAGACGACAAACCACAAAAAGAAACCGTTGATGAACTTATGAAACAGAAACAGCAAGTAATTTCGGATGCCGATAGTAAAATTAAAGATTTAAATAATCAAATAGATACACTTATTAATGAATCTACAGCAGATGAACAATTAAAAACCAATTATAAAAATGCAAAAGAAGCATATAATGCAAACGAAACAAGTATTTCTGATAATAATACAAAAATAGAAAACTATAATAAAGATATTCATGATATTGATACAAGTTTGGCTGCATTAGAAGGCGAACTTAGTACTATAGATACAAATACGGACAATGCCGAAATAAACAAAAAGAATACGGAAAGAAAGGCAGAAATAAACTCACAAATTACAGAATTTAATAATAAAAAGAAAAAATTAGAAGAAGAAAAACAAGCAATTGAACAAACTAATTCAAATTTAAAAACAAAATCCGGTGAATTACAAACATCAGTTGATAATGCTTATACCGCATTACAAGCAGTATTATCAGATGATGTTAAACAAAAAATTTCAGAATTAAAATCTCAAATTACAACAACAGAAACGGAAAAAAATTCCAAAGTCCAAGAACTTGATTCTAAAATTGAAACATTAAAAACTCAAGAAATAAATGACAGCAGACAGGCAGGAGAAACTACAGGGAAAATGGCATCTAACCCTGTCGGGTCTAAATTTGTTGAAGATGCACTAAAATATTTAGGAATGAAAGGCGGCAGCCTATTCTCTACAGGTGATTACGGATGGTGCGCTGATTTCGTTTCTTATGTTGTAAAAGAAGTAGCAAGAAGTATGGGAAAAAGCAAAGAAGAAGTCAAAGATTTGGGAAGAAATCACCTTGGCGCAAGTCCTCAAAAACTTGTTAAGAAAAATAAATCCAATGTTATCGAAGTTGCAGGAAAATCTACACAAGAATTAGCAAATTCAATTCAACCCGGTATGGCATTTATCTGTAAAGGCGGTGGTGCTTCAGGACAGCATACAGGTTTTGTAGCAGAAGTATATTCTGACGGTACTTTCCTCTCTATAGAAGGAAACCATGGCAACAAAGTTTGTCAGGTAAGAAGAAATATTTCTGATATGTACAGATATGTAGATTTTTCTTATCTTTTCGCTTAATTTAATATTGGCGGCTGAATTACAAAAGTAACAGGGCCGTCATTTAATAATTCAACTTCCATATGGGCACCAAAAACACCCGTTTGAACAGGGATATTGTTTTCTTTTATCTTTGATACAAAATATTCATACAGTTCATTTGCTTCATCCGGATTCATTGCATTATCAAAGCTCGGTCTTGTTCCTTTTTTTATGTCGGCACATAAAGTAAACTGAGATACAATAAGCATTTCGCCTTTTATATCCTGAATTGATAAATTCATTTTCCCGTTTTCATCAGCAAAACACCTTAAAACCGATACTTTATTTGCAAGCCAATCAGCTTGGGCTTTTGTATCGCCTTTTTCAGCACCAAATAAAATCAAATAACCGTTTGATATCGAACTGTATATTCTACCTTCAATAGTAACGGAAGCTCTCTTTACTCTTTGAACGACAGCCTTCATTATTTAACCGCAATAACTTCTATTTCCACTAAAGCCCCCTTCGGCAATGCTTTTGCTGCTACGCAAGAACGTGCGGGCTTTGAAATAAATGATTTTTCGTATATTGAGTTAAATACGGAAAAGTCATTCATATCAGCAAGAAAACATGTTGTTTTAACTACATCCGCATAACCAAATCCTGCCGCATTAAGCAGACCGCCAATATTTTTCAAAATTTGATTTGTTTGGTTTTCTATTGAACCGCCAACAAATTCATTTGTTTCAGGATTTATTGCAATTTGTCCCGAACAATATAAAGTATTTCCGCATAAATATGCTTGAGAATACGGGCCTATTGCTTTTGGTGCTTTATCTGTTGATATAACTTTATTCGAGGTCATTTGTATCAATTTCTCCGAGTTTATTTTGTATTGCTTCTTCAACATTATCCACAATAGCATCCGCAGGTGCAACAGAATCATCAGTATCTGTAACAACAATCTTATTAACAGCCATTACGGAATCATTTTCCATCAAGTTTTGAATTCTTACACCTGTTGCCGGTCTGCCTTGACGTGAAATATCACTTGCTTTTATTCTTGATACAATACCGTTTTGAGTTACAACCATAATTTCGTCTTTTTCTTCAACTACTGTTAAAGCAACTAATCTTGAAGTTGCAGACTTAAATTTAGTTGCAATTAATCCGATACCGCCTCTATTTTGAGTTCTAAATTCGGAAACCTTTGAGCGTTTTCCGAAACCGTCAGATGTTACAACAAGCATATCCGCATCAAATCCGCGAGGAATAATATCACAACCGATAATTGTATCACCGGTTCTGAGTTTCATAGAGTTTACACCTCTTGCGCTTCTGCCTAACGGTCTTAAATCTTCTATAGCAAATCTTATTGCCATACCGCAGCTTGTTGCAATAAAGACTTCATCTGTATTATTTGCCTGTTTTACCCAGTTTAGAGAATCGCCTTCTTCAAGTCCGATTGCTATAATACCTGTTTTTCTTATCGAAGAGAAATTATCAAGTCCTATTCTCTTAATATAACCCTTCTTTGTAAGCATTATTAAGTTTGAATTAGGATCAAAGTTAGAAACAGGAACAACTGCTGTTATTTGTTCATCCTGTTCAAGCGGCAGTACGTTTATTATAGGTAAACCTTTTGCTTGTCTTGAACCTTCGGGGAAGTCATAAACATTTAAGCTATATACTGTACCTTTACTTGAGAAGAATAATACTTTATCATGCATCATTGCAGTAAAGAAATGTCCGACATCATCGTCTTCTTTTGTTTTTATGCCGCCTTTTCCTCTTGTTGCTCTGTTCTGACGTTCAAATACATCAAGAGAAATACGTTTAATATAGCCCTGACGAGTTATAAACACAGCCATAGGAACATTCGGAGTTAAATCTTCTATTGTCATTTCATCGACTTCAGGAAGAATTTGCGTTCTTCTGTCATCGCCGTATTTTTCTTTATCTTCATTTAATTCAACTTTTATCAATGCTAAAACTTTATTTCTGTCTGCGAGTAATTCTTCATATTCTTGAATTTTATGTTTTAATTCTTCATATTCAGCTTTAATTTTATCCTGTTCTAAGCCTGTTAAACGTCTTAATTGCATTTCCAGAATTGCATTCGCTTGATCAACATCCAAACCGAACTTGGACATCAAACCAATTCTTGCTTCATCTGCCGTTTTAGACTTTTTAATCAGTTCAATAACATCATCCAAGCTTGCAAGAGCAACCAATAATCCTTCTAATATATGTGCTCTCATCTTAGCTTTTTTGAGGAAGAATAATGTTCTTCTTGTAATAATCTCAACACGGTGTTCAATGAATTCATTAAGGACTTCCAATAAGTTCATTAATCTTGGCTGCTGCCCTACAAGAGCAAGCATATTTACACCGAATGTCGATGTTAATTGAGTGTATTTATAAAGGTTATTTCTTACTACATCCGGTTTTGCATCACGTTTTAACTCAATAACTATACGCATTCCGTCTCTGTCGGATTCATCTCGAATATCGGAAATACCGTCTATCTTCTTGTCACGTACAAGTTCTGCTATCTTAGAAATTAATACGGCTTTGTTAACCTGATATGGAATTTCCGTTACAACAATAGCCGTTCTTGATTGACGTCCTCCGCCTGCTGCAATTTCTTCAAAAGCCGATATTGCTGACATTTTTATTGAGCCTCTGCCCGTAGAATATGCTTTTTTAATTTCGGAAACACCTATAATACTTGCACCGGTCGGGAAGTCAGGGCCTTTTACATGCTGCATTAATTCATCAATTGTCAAATCAGGATTGTCAATTAATGCAATTGTACCGTCAACTATTTCGCACAAGTTATGGGGAGGAATATTTGTTGCCATACCGACAGCAATACCTGAAACTCCGTTTAACAATAACATCGGTAATCTTACAGGCAATACCGAAGGCTCTTCAAGAGAACCATCAAAGTTCGGTACGAAATCAACCGTTTCACAATCAATATCCGCAAGCATTGATGTTGTTATTTTATGCATTCTTGCTTCGGTGTACCTCATTGCCGCTGCACCGTCTCCGTCAACCGAACCGAAGTTTCCATGACCATCTACGGTTAAATATCTGGTAGAAAAATCCTGAGCCATTCTGACTAATGCTTCATATACGGCAGTATCACCGTGCGGATGATATTTACCTAAAACCTCACCAACGATTCTTGCACATTTCTTAAAAGGCTTATCAGGAGTCATTCCCAATTCGTTCATAGCAAATAAAATACGTCTGTGTACAGGTTTTAAACCGTCACGAACATCAGGAAGCGCTCTGCCTATGATAACAGACATCGCATAATCTATATAACATTGTTTCATTTGTTCACGTATATTAACGGGAACAATCTTTCCATCCTCAAAAAAGTTCTGTTGAGCCAAAATACCTACCCCTTTATAAAATTATTTTGTCATTCATGCTATGCACTACATACGTTCATGCTACTTATATTTTAACACAAATAAGCTTTTGAACAAATTTTTTAATTTATTTTACTAATCAAAATAATTTATATCAGCATGAAAAGAAAGCGGATACGGTAATAATATCCATATAGGAAGCAATAGCATATCAAGTATTACATACGGCAAATTGCGTTTTGTTTCCTCTCTTTGCTCTCTTGAGTAATCATCTTGGATTTTTCTGTTAATTTTTGATTTTATTTCTGCCAATTCCGAATTTTCCATGCTCCGTTTATATTCAAAAGGAACGATAATTTCATTGTTTTCATTTATTACAGCCCAGCCGTAGCCCTTTTTAACAAGGAATAATCCTGTATTTACCTGCCCTTGATATTCAAGAATTATTCTGCCGTTATTATTGCCGATATTTTCATATATTTCAGAACCTATAGGAATAATTAAATCGTATTGAAACGGCACTTTTATTTCACTTTTTTCATTTAATATTCCCCATTCGGAATGCTTTGCAATAATATTCTTATATTCAAAAGAGATATCAAACCCTGTTAATTCCTTTAATAAAGAATTTTGGATATAAAAATCACTGCAAGGTTTGACTATTTCATTTTCGGCACCATTATTATAAATATACAGATGATAACCTGATTTTATTGCCGCATTAATAGGATAATTTTCTGTTTGATAAGGAGTGTTATTATTAATAATTAAATAAATTTGCTCAGGGTTATAAATTCTATTATTTAATTTAATCTCGGTTTTTTCAGGAATAATAATCTTCTTTTCAGCCGGTTGTATATTTTTATATGAAACATCCATAAGCCCGTTTTGAGTCTGTATTTCTTCATAAACTCGTGTTTTTGTATATACAGGTGCATTTTTTGAATATTTTCCGATTTTTCCTTCAAAAATATCCTGCAATGTCAAAAAATTATACTGTCCCTTTGCATATGTAGTGTAAGCTATAATACTGTCATACGGGGAAAATGAAATATTTAAAAATTTTGAAACTATTGAATTCTCATCAGGATAACTTATTTTTGCATAAACAGGTTTTGTAATTTTGAGAATTCCGTTTTCAACAGCAATTAAGCCGTATTTTTTATTCTGTTTATATACAATAACTGCATTATCAGGATAATTTAGAAAACGGACCGAACTGTTGTACTTATTAGATTTATAATACTTTTTCAGGAAATCATTATATAAACCATCAGGACTGTACAATGTTATATAATCAGCAGCTTCTGCTATTACTATCAACTTTTTATCATATTTTACTTTTCTGATTTTATCATATATCGCAGGCAATATTTCCCGATTAGCAGTTTTATCGACTAAAGCATATTTGGAATTAATTTTCTCGGCTTTCAACACTGTTTTTTCGGCGGAAAAAACCGCCGAAGAATAAATGTTTAAAAAACAAATTAAAATTATCAACGATAATATTTTTTTCATAATAATATTTTATCAGGATTTAGCCTAAATAGTCTTTTTTTATTTTTTATTTTATAATCTTATAAGAGAAAATTATGTCGAACGCAGTTTTAGAAACAGAAAATATAAAAGAAGCGGTTGAAAAAACGAATTTACGCCATATTGCAATTATTATGGACGGAAACAGACGCTGGGCAAAAAATAAGATGCTGCCATCTGCAGCAGGACATAAAAAAGGTGTTGATGCACTAAGAACAGCAACAAAGAGCTGCAAAAAATTCGGTGTTAAATATTTAACAGTATATGCTTTTTCAACAGAAAATTGGAATCGTGATAAGGAAGAGGTGTCTTTCCTTATGGAATTACTTGCAAAAACAATAAAATCCGAAGTACCTGTTTTTGTTGAAAATGATATAAAGCTTTCATTTATTGGTGATAGGGCTAAATTAACTCCCGAACTTATTAAAATTCTTGAGTATGGTGAAAATGCAACAAAAAACGGGAAATCATTAAATTTGCAAATTGCATTTAATTATGGCGCAAGAATGGAAATAACCAATGCCGTTAAAAAAATTTGTGAACAAATTGAAGACGGAAATATTACAATTGATGATATATCAGAAGATATGATTTCTCGTAACTTATATACTGCAGACATGCCTGACCCTGATTTATTAATAAGAACAGGCGGAGAAAAAAGAATCAGCAATTATCTTTTATGGCAGGCAGCATACTCTGAAATATATGTAACAGATACCTTTTGGCCGGATTTTGATGAAGATGCAATGGCAAAAGCTATAACAGACTTTAAAAACAGACAAAGAAGATTTGGGAAATAATCAATGATTAAAATCATATTAGCAACTTCAAATCCGCATAAGCTTGAAGAAATTAATGCCATAAACAAAAATAAAAATATTATTTTTGATGTTGTAAAAGGTAAGTTTGACCCCGATGAAACAGGAAAAAATTTTGAAGAAAATGCTGAAATTAAGGCAAAAGAAGCAGCTAAAATAACAAAAGAATATTGTTTGGCTGATGACTCAGGTTTATGTATTGATGTTTTAGAGGGTGCACCCGGAATATATTCGGCAAGGTATGCTGCAACTCCGGAAGAAAGAATTAACAAGGTTTTGAAAGAAGTCTTCGGTGTTCCATATGATTACAGAACTGCGCATTTTGAATGCTGTATGGTGTTAACCGACAAAAACGGGAAAGTAATACATAAAGAAACAGGAAAAGTATTCGGTTATATTGATGACAGACCGAAAGGTAAAAACGGCTTCGGTTATGATCCTATTTTTTTACTCCCCGAATATGATAAAACAATGGCGGAACTAAGCGAAGAAGAAAAAAATAAAATTTCTCACCGTGCAAATGCGTTAAATCCTATGCTTGAATGGATAGAAGAAAATTTATAAATCTTGACTTTCTTCTGACAGCTTTTCTATGATTTTCTTGGCATCCGAAGGTGTGTTAATTGTGGCATTACCTCCGATACACCCTCCGGGACAACACATTACTTCAATTATATTACAATCGGGACAAGAACCGTTTTTAGCAAAGGTTTTCAATTCTTTTATAGCATCTTTATTTAAACCGTTTATTATATAAGGTTTCATTTCTTCGGGATTTTTTAATAAATGTTTTACGGCAGAAGCTACACCACCTGATATTGCATAATTTCTGCCCTGCTTTGACGGTGTATTTTCAATAACCCTTTCCTTACATTCAGATATTTCTATCTTTCTGCCGGTAAATATAGCACTTAATTCTTCCGAATTCATTACATAATCTATATTAGGATTATCATGAACCTCTTTTCTTTTTGCAACGCAAGGACTTATGAAAACCAGTTTTGCATCAGGATACTTTTTACGTACTATTTCAGCCGTATAATACAAAGGCGTTTTTGTCATAGAAACAAACGGTTTTAATTCACAGAGATGCTTTTTAACCAGTTCATTGTAACCCGCACAACAGCTGGTAGTCATAAACGGTTCACCTTTTTCCATTCTCTCTTCAAATTCTTTAGCCTCTGTTTTTGTTGTAACATCAGCACCTAATGCAACTTCATATACATCATCAAATCCGGCTTTTAATACAGCTGTCTCAAATTGTTTTATATTACCGTGAAACTGCCCTGCTATTGCAGGAGCAAACATTGCAACCACTTTCGTATTTTTGTCTTTTATATACTTTAATACGTCTATTATTTGGCTTTTTTCGTGAACCGCACCAAACGGACAACTTTCAACACACTTACCGCAAGAAATGCAGTTTTCATAATTAATTACAGCCAACCCTTGTTCATTTTTAGCAATTGCACCTACAGGACAAGCATCTTCACAAGGCACTGCAAGTTTAACTATTGCATTATAAGGACAAGCCGCCATACATTTTCTACAGCCCACACATTTTGAACCGTCTATTTGAGAACGACCGTCCTTTACACTAACGGCGCCAAATTGGCAAACGTGTTCACAAGGTCTTGCGACACAACCTTTACATAAATCAGTAACATATATTTGACTGGGTACACAACCCTTACAAGCATCTTCTAATACCGTTAAAGGCTTTTCCTCAGGATAATTACGTTCTAATGAATCGACTGCATAATCTTTCAGGGATTTTATTTCGTCATCCTTTTCCATTGCAAATCCCAAATATGAGATTATTCTATCCCTTATAATTGCACGTTCCTTATGTATACAGCATCTATAAGGAACTTCAAAATGTTTGGGACGCATTTCAACGGGAATACGATTAACTGTATTTTCAAAATCTTCTGAAAAGAATGCTTCTACTATTCGTATTAAAATATCTTTTTTTATTTGTATTGATTTGGCATTGTTGCCCATATATAAAACCTTTTTCAGAAGTAAATGTAATAAATTCTAGGACACAATCAGAATTTATCATAAATCATTATAATTTACAAGAAAATTAAACTTCTTAATGAATATTTTCAGGCTTTCTTTTCTTCTTCAAACTGTCTTAAACCGGGTGCAGCATTGGTACCTGTCTTTTTTCTTGTCATGGCATATTGGAGTCTCGGGATAATTGCACCGAGGAACAGAGCGGATACACCCATTGCAACACCTCTGAATGCTGCTGATTTAACAAAACTGCTCTTGCTTACTTTTTCAAGTAATGCTTTATCAACAATTCCGCCGTTTGTTTTCTTAGCAGCTTCTATAACGGTTTGTCCGTATTGATCCATATTAGTTCTGAAGGTTGTTATTTTTTTCATCGGAATGAATCTTAAAGGATTTGTTAAAGCCTCACCAAATTTACCTTTGAAGAGTTTTTGCATAAATTTAGGAGTAGTAGCAGCACCGTTTCTTAATACGTCTTCAACTTGCTGTTTTGTAAGAACAGCACCAACGCCTGCCTGTTTGGGCTGAAGTTTTGCCATTTCGGCAGCTCTTTGTAAAATTGTTTTATCTGAAATATGTTTTTGTAATTCTTTTAACGAAATTACATCTTTATCAAACGGTAATTTAGCCAATAATTCTTTTGATTTACCGCTTAATACACCAAATGTTTTTGCTGCAAATTCTTCAACCGGCATAGAACCGCCCTTTACCTGTTCCAGCATTAAGTTGTGCAATTCTTTTGCTGCTACCGGATCAAGATTTGTAGCATTGCCGCTTTTTGTAAGACATTGAAGTCCTTTGTATATCAAAGGAGTACTTGCATAATAGAAGAACGGAGACATAGAATCTCTGAATAAGTATTCTCTTGCTTCGTCTTTGTTTCTTGCAGTTGTGACACGTCCTGTAAGTATACCAACGTCCGTAGTTAACATTTTAGCAATTCTGTTATTTTCTAATATGTGTGCAATGGTAGTAACAGGAATAGCTTTAAATGATGTTGTTTTATTTGAGCTTATTTTTTTATCAAATTCTTCAAAAGAATGTTTATCAGGCATTATAGAAGGAGCAGTATTACTTTGTTCCTGCATTTCGTTTTCCATTTTATGTCTGCCCATTATTCTTTCGGTTATTGCCTGATTGATTTTGGGAAGAGCAAAACCTACAAACGCAGTTGCGAGCAGAGAAGATGCAACTATCTTTGATAACTTAAATGCACCGAGTTTTTTACTTATTTTCTTTGCAGCTTCCGGGTCTTTTACTGATTTTAAAACTTGTGCTTCCAAATTTTGGAAAGGGGTTCTTAGTGCGTCTTTACCTACATCAAATTCCGTTATCGGTAATTTTAATACATTTTTACCGATTTTATCACCGATTTTATTAAATATATCAACACCTTTCATCCAGAATATTGCAGATACAACGTCATCGGTAAATCTTTCTCTGAATTCATTTTTTCCGCCTCTTCTATAGGCGTTTATTCCTCTCCCACCGGTAACAGAGGTTTCCAAAGCAATAGTAGTCGCAAGAGAATCGGGATTAGACAATAGTCTTATGACTTCTCTTCCGCCTTTGAAACTTGTATTAGCATTATTATATTTCTGCTGTGTATTATTTATTTTATTTATTTGCATTAACTACCATTACTTTTAAGACTGTGCACACTTCTCATGTAAAACAAATCAATTTCATTTTTTGCCTTTTTCAAGATATTTTTTAAAAAAGTTAATATTTCTCTTTACTTTAGCGATTTAAATTATATAATAAACATACTCACTAATCCTCTATGCAGATGTAATGAAATCATTAACAACTGACATAAGAAAGGAAAAACACTATGGCAAATATAAAATCAGCTAAAAAGAGAATTTTAACAGCAGAAAGAAACTATGAAAGAAACGTAGCTTTTAAATCATCTATCAAAACTGCAGTTAAAAAAGTTGTCGTTTTAGCTCAAGCCAAAGAAAAAGACCAAGCAGCAATCAATGCAGCACTTTCAGAAGCATATAAACTTTGTGATAAAGCTGCATCAAAAGGTATTTTACACAAAAATACAGCTGCAAGAAAAAAATCAAGATTAACTAAAGCTGTTAACAAGCTTATGGCATAATTAAAGATTTTTAGGTTAAAAAAAAGCTCCTTTTCATCTTAGGAGCTTTTTATTTTATATTTATTTTATTATTAACCTACAAGTCCTGAATCATCATATTCCGATGCTTTTACCATAATAGCATGTTCAACGGGATTTTCCTTTTTTATTGATGTATCAAAAGGAACTTCTTCAAAGCTGTATTCTTCTTTAACTCTTTTTAATTGGTTTTCATCTACGAGTTTTTTTGCAAGTTCAGCTATTTCATATACTAATTGATATCTATTTTCTGTTGTTTCATTAAGTTCCCAGGCTATTTTTATAATTTGGTTCATAATTCCTCCAATAAATTTAGATATTTAAATAATACTATGCTCATTTTCTAATATCAAGCAATGAATTTTTTATCCGAAAAATATTGTTAACTTTTGTAATGGCGCCAAAAACCATGCTCTGACATGCATTCCATGATTTCGTCATTTTTTAAGGAATTGTGTTAAAAATTGTTAAAACGAATTTAAATCATGAAAAAGCATGCCCTGTCATGGTTTCCATGATTTTAGATTTTAAGTCCTTTTATATCGTTATAGCCTTAAACCTGCACGAAAAACTATGATTAGTATGGTAGAAATATCAGTTTTTCAGGTTTTCATGCAAAATACTAATATTAAATCTTATATAAATAATACTAAAATCGTTAATATAAAATCAGAAATTCTTTGCAGAGAAGCAGAAGATGACTTTTATTATTTTAAAAAAGTCAATACCGCTTATAAAAAACTATGTGAAGCAGTTAAATTAACACCTTCGCATACCAAAAGCATTTTGCTTCTTGCTGATATTTGTTTTATAAAAGGATACATAAAGAAAGCTTTAAATCTTTATTTACAAGCACTCCAATATATTAAACAGCCAAGGTTATATGCGGCAATTGCCAATTGTTATAATATAAGAGGTAATTACGACTCCGCTTTAGAATATTGTAATTATGCAATTGAATTTATGACGGAAGAACACCTGTCTTTATATTCACAAGTAACAGAAATGAAAATAAATATTCTTATATCTCAAAAGAAATATAAACAGGCTTACAATACATTTATTAAGACTCAAAATATATTAGATAAAAACTCCGATATTTATAATATAAACTATGAATTATTAAGTGAAAAAATTAATCTTCAAAATAAATTAAAACATTCAAGTTTAAAAATAGTATAATTTGGTCAGGAAAGAAAATCAGTGAAAAAGAATATTAAAAAATTATTACTTCTTATTGTTACGGTAATATTTTTATACTTTGTATTTTTAAATTTGGATATAAGAGAGCTTATTGTAAAAATGAAAGAGTTCAACCCTCTTTATGCATTTTTTTTAGTATGTTCAATAGTTTGTTCTTTTATATGCAGAAGTGTTTCTTTTAAATATTTAATGTCCAATACCGTAAAATTAAATGTCAAAGAGCTTGTTCCTTTATGTTTAACGGGAGCATCTTTAAATATAGTACTACCGGCAAGAGCAGGAGATATATTCAGGGCATTTTTCATCGGTCAAAAATACAATATAAGTAAAATGAAGGTATTTGGTACAGTTATACTTGAAAGGATGTTTGATACATTTGTTATTTTCTGCCTTCTTTTGATAGCTATTTCGTTTTACCATAAAACACCTTTAGCTTCACAATTATGCTGTTTTGCAGGAATATCAATGTTTGCATTTGCCCTTTTTGCATTCTTTTCGTATAAATACAATAAAACAGATGCCATTTGTGCTTTTTTAACCAGACTAACAGCTAATTTCCCTTTTGCTGAGCAAATTCACAAACTTATAAATTTTACAAATAATACTTGTAATTCATTTTTTAACGGATTTGAAGTTATTGCAACTCCTTCAAAATTACCCGTAGTTATAGCTATGTCCTTCGGAATTTGGACATTTGAATGTCTAAATTATTACATAATGATTTTAGGCTTCGGACTGGATATTC
This sequence comes from Candidatus Gastranaerophilales bacterium, assembly GCA_016282705.1. Classification (GTDB taxonomy): domain Bacteria; phylum Cyanobacteriota; class Vampirovibrionia; order Gastranaerophilales; family Gastranaerophilaceae; genus Avigastranaerophilus. The sequence continues at coordinate 14,711 of JAEELO010000043.1, forward strand.
ACTGGTCTGTAACATTATTTATAATGTGTTTTATAGCTCTTGCGTGTATGGTTCCTTCCACATCAATATTTATAGGCCCGTATCAAATGGCGGTTATAGCTGCATTTGCAATATACGGCGTAGCAAAAGAAACCGCACTTGCAATATCTTTTGTTGAACAGGCAATAGTCGTGATAACCACATCGGTAGTCGCAGTAATATTTTTAATCCAAAACAACATCTCTTATAAAGAGCTTAAAGAAGATATAGAACAAAATGAAGAATAGAAAAGAGCTTCGTTAACGAAGCTCTTTTTTATATTTAATAAATTATTATTCAGCGAGCATTTTATTAATGGCTGCTGCGGCTCTTTTGCCTGCACCCATAGCATTAATTGCAGTAGATGAACCTGTAGGTGCTACATCACCGCCTGCAAATATGGTTTCTACGGATGTTTTACCAGTTTCTGCTTCAATTACAATATAACCTTTTTTATCTGTAGTTAAATTCATATTTTCTTTTAACATAGAAGCCTGAATAGTCGGGTTCGGGCCTGTACCTAAAGCGACAACAACCGTATCAACATCAAGGTCTACCATTTTACCGGTCGGAACAGGTTTTCTTCTGCCTGATTCATCAGGTTCACCGAGTTCCATAACCTCAAATTGCATACCTGCAACATAACCGTCTTTATTATAAATTTGTTTAGGAGCTTGTAAAAACTTAAATACAACCCCTTCTTCTTTTGCGTGGCGTATTTCTTCAAGACGTGCAGGAAGTTCTGCTTCCGTTCTTCTGTATACAATATAAACTTCTTTAAAACCAATTCTTACGGCAACTCTTGCAGCATCCATTGCAACGTTTCCGCCGCCTATGATAGCCGCTTTTTCGCCGACTCTTATAGGAGTAGGTGTTTCTTCAAGATTAGCCTGCATTAAGTTAACTCTTGTTAAAAATTCGTTAGCGGAATATACACCGTTCAGGTTTTCTCCGGGGATTCCCATCATTTTTGGTAAACCTGCACCCGAACCTATAACAATAGCATCAAACCCGTCTTCTATTAACTGTTAAACGGTAATAGATATACCTACAACAACATTGGTAACAAATTTAACACCCATTGCTTTTAAATTTTCAATTTCTTTATCCAAGAATTTTCTGGGTAATCTGAAAGGAGGAATACCGTATCTTAAAACACCTCCTAATTTATGTAATGCTTCAAAAACAACAACCTCATGACCTGCACGTCTAAGGTCAGCAGCTGCGGTTATACCTGCACAGCCAGAACCTACAATTGCGACTTTTTTGCCTGTTTCCTTTATTTCACCCACTTTTAAAGCCGTTGAATCACCAACATATCTTTCAAGAGCACCTATTGCAATAGGCTCGG
>JAEELO010000044.1 GCA_016282705.1 Candidatus Gastranaerophilales bacterium
GTGCCTGAACCCGTACTGATTTCATCATTACCTTTTCCGCCTGTGAATTGGTCTTTTCCTGTTCCGCCTTTTAGAGTATCGTTACCTGCATAACCGAATAATTTATCACTTCCTGCACCGCCATTAATAGAGTCAGCTCTTTTACCGCCCCTTATAGTATCATTACCGTTTTGACCGTTTAATTTATTTTTAGCATAGTTACTTTTTCTAAAGTCAATAGAATCATGACCTGCACCTGCATCAACAGTCAAAGCGCTTTTCCAGCCTATTTTATTAACCCAAGTAATTTTATCTTTTCTTTTAGTACCTGTAATTTTCTTTTTTTTCGGTGTTAAAGCCATGATGATACTCTCATTCTTACTTATTCTAATTTCCTATTGTTTGTTTTTTATTATTTTTGAGTTGTGTTTTTTCAGTCATTGCAAGTCAAATAGGGCATTACAATCCTGACAATTGTTATATGTCAGACATTGTATGACATATAAACTTGTTTAAACCAGCTTCCCTATATAAAATCACTATATTTCATTCCTATAGTTTACAACCCGCCCGAAACTTATATTCCGAGAGTATTTATTATACATCACATTCGGTGTGGAGGTAAAGCGCTATTTGTGTTTTCGCCCATTTTGTTACAAAAATATAAATGTTAAAATAATTTATATTATAATTAATCTATGAACGAGAAAAATATAATAGGATTCTGGGGTTATCCTCATCCAGATATAATTAAACAATATAAACAAATGTACCCGAATGCTAAATGGGTGGATTTGGATTTGGATTACGGATTTCAAAAACAGGATATTCTGCCCGAAGCCTATTGCTCTATTATAAAAAATATTATTAATTCGGCTTTCTTCTATAAAGATAATTTTATAAAAATATTGGCACCAATAGGAAAAGATAAATGTGACAGCGGCTGGTTTGCCTTTGAACTGTTAAAAGATATGGACTTTCCTGTTATTCAAAGTATATTTGAAGAAAAAACTTTTAAAAAGAATGTTTTAATTTCTACGTCTAATATGCCTTTAAGACAAAAAGTAGAAACAATTACCAGAAATATATATGAACCTGTAACATCAAACTATGAACAATGCAAAGCTAAATTCGGGTTCTGGGGAGTTCCGCCGAATGATTTATCAATACTTGAATTATTCCCCGATGAAACACATTTATACGGCTGGACAAGATGTGTTGAAGCAATGGCTCCTGCTGATATAGAACTTGAAATGTTTGTGGATAAAGATGTTCCTACGGTATTTTATTCGCAATCTTTTTGTTCTAAAGCACAATTGGCAAAATATTTGGCAGATAAATACAACGGTCTGTATATAGATATTGATGATACAATTACTAATTCTACAAGAGCAAAAATAGAAGCATTTTTGAGGTTGAGATGATTAATATAGTACTTGATGCAGGCACAACGTGGTCTAAAATAATTGAAAAGTCTTCATCCTCATTGATGGTTGGATTCGAAAAATACTTGGTAAAAGAAGAAAACGCCTTTAAATATTATGTTATGCCGTCTTCTGAATTGAAAAACATTAATTTTAAGTTTGATAAGGCGACAGGACATATGTCTTTATCAATGCTTAAAGATAAAAATGACTATGAAAATGAAGTAATAGCACTAATTCAAGGTTTTAAAAAACACGTAAAAGAAGATGCTATCATCCTTGATATGGGAAGCCGTGATTCTAAATGGGCAAAGTTTAAGGACGGGAAATTTAAAGATTTGGATTGGAATAACAGCTGTTCAAGCTCAACAGGTGCTACAATAGAAATGCTTTTGAAATTCTATAATGTTAAAACATCTGATTTGTCTGTTTCTGATGAAAAATATGTGATTACCTGCGGTATATTCGGACTTGAAAAAATAATGGATGATATCGCAAAAGGCGGTAATCCAACAGAAGCTGTATCTAAATTTATACACGGCATTGCTTTTAATGCTTGGAATTTTGCTAAAAAACCGGATAAAATATATCTTTCAGGAGGTTTCTGCGAAAATAAATGTTTTATTGATTCCCTGTCAAAATACTGCGAAGTAGTTCCGTTAGGTCGTTTCCTTCTTTGCGAAGGACTTTTATAAACATTTGTTTTTTATCGTTTTAAAATATAAGTTTCAATAGATTGCTTATTTATCCGAAAGTTTGTTAAGAATGTAACGAAAAAAAACAACTTTAAAATTATTCTAAAAAAAATGTTTTTATAAATATAAGAGGATATGGGGAGTTTTAAATGACTACTTTTTCAGTAGATGATTTATCTATTAATTCGTGTAAATTTCAAAAATCTAATAACTTAATTGTAAACTCCGAAGATCAAGATGTATTTTTATTTCCGCAAAAAGACGACATAAAAGAACAAAAAGATGAACTTGCTATTCATATAAAAATTTCTAATTTTACATCTTTTCTTGAAACGGGCAATGAAGATAGGGCATTGAATTCATATCAGGAATTATTGGAAGAAATGCACAATCAAGGTCGTTTTGAAAATGAAAATTCCGAAGAAGAATTTAAACACACAGCACAAAATCTCATAGAAAAATATTTATCTTTTGAAAAAGGTGAAGAAATACATTTGCATGACTATTTAAAGTCACATACAACAAATCCTATAGACAAAGATAATCCTTTCTTCTCTATAGCGGAAAAGCCAACTGCCGAAGATATCGAAAAGGATAAAGATAAACCGGCAAATATTTTTAATAAATTTATGAAACTTTTCTCCCGCTAATTTAACTATATAAAAAAGGGGGATAATCTATCCCCCTTTTACTATTTTTTTTAAACGGAAAGTTTTATTTCTTTTTCAATTTCTGCCAAAACAGAATTGAGGTTTGATACATCTTTGCCTGCACCCTGTGCATACTGCGGTCTTCCTCCGCCTTTACCTCCTGTTGCGGCTGCAAGTTTATTAACAATTGCACCTGCATTTATGCCTTTTTCGACAAAGTTATTATCTACCTTTACAACAAAATTAATTTTATCTCCATCAACTGAAGCAAGAACAATTACACTATTGCCGAGTTTTGAAGATAAAATTTCACTTCCGAGTTTAACAAGATTTGCAGGAAATGCTTCAACTTGAGATATAAACAATTTGCCGCCGTTAATATCTTGTGCTTTTGATATGAATGACTGGAATTTGGATTTTGCTTGTTCTGCTTTCAGATTTTCTATTTCTGTCTGCAAATTCTTATTCTCAACACCCATCTTTAAAATTCTTTCGCCAATCTCATTATATGGAACTTTAAAAGCATGTGCTATTTTATCAACAATTTCCGCTTTTTCGCTTAAAAACTTAAATGCGGAATCGCCGCAAACAGCTTCAATTCTTCTTGTTCCCGCTGCTACTGCCGTTTCTGAAACTATCTTTGCTAAACGTATATCGCCGGTTGATGAACAATGTGTTCCTCCGCATAATTCAGCTGATACATTTCCGAATTTTACAACCCTTACATTATCATCGTATTTCTCTCCGAATAATGCCATAGCTCCTGATTTCTTTGCCATTTCAATATTCATTACTTCGGTATTTTGCTTGATGTTTTGTGCAATCCATTTATTAATTATAGTTTCAACTTCTTGTACTTCTTCTTTTGTCATTGCACGAGGGAATGTAAAGTCAAAACGGGTTCTTTCTTCATCAACGTATGAACCTGCCTGATGTACATCATCACCTAATACTTTTCTTAAAGCGGCTTGTACTAAGTGTGCATTTGAATGGTGTATTGCGATTTCTTTTCTTCTGTTTTCATCTATTTTAGCAGTAACAAAATCGCCTTCCTTAGCTTCGCCGTTAACCATTTGTACACGATGTACGAATAATTTATTTACTTTAAATGTATTTAATACTTCTGCTTTGAAGTTTTTACCCTCAATTATACCGGTATCTCCTACTTGACCGCCGCATTCGGCATAGAAAGGTGTTTTATCAAGCATTATATCAATAAAATCGCCTGCCTCAATTGTAGCGATAATTTTAGCATCGGTTTTTGTCTCCGTATAACCGGTAAATTCCGTAGAACCGTATTTGTTTTCTACTTCAACATATACAAGGTCATCCGTTAAGCTGATTTTATGAGCTGCAGATTTTGCTTTTTCTTTTTGCTTCTTCATTTCTTCGTTGAAGCCTTCTGTATCAACCGTAACACCTTTTTCTGCTGCGATTTCAATTGTCAGCTCAAGAGGGAAACCAAATGTATCATATAATTTAAATGCATTTTCTCCGTTTATTTGCTTAGAATTCTGCATTAAATCTTCTAACAGTTTGTATCCTCTGTCTAATGTGATTTTAAATCTTTCTTCTTCTGTCTTTATAACGGTTTTGATTTTTTCCGCATTCTTTTCTAAATCAGGATATTGACCTTTATAAAGACCAATTATTGTATCGACAATTTCACTTAAAAACGGAAGTTCTAAACCTAATAATTTGCCATGTCTTAAAGCACGTCTTAAAATCATTCTTAAAACATAACTTCTGCCTTCGTTTCCTGGAATTACACCGTCATTTATCATAAAAGATACGCATCTTGCGTGGTCTGTTATTATTCTTAATGAAATATCAGTCTTTTTATCCTGTTTATAAGGTACTTTTGCCATTTCCGAAACTTTTTGTAAAATCGGGTATAGTAAATCCGTTTCGAAAGTTGATTCCTTACCTTGTACAACCATTGCAATACGTTCTAAGCCCATTCCGGTATCAACATTTTTTTTCTTTAACGGAGAGAAGTTGCCTTCTTCATCCTGAAACAGTTCTGTAAATACCAAATTCCATATTTCTACCCATCTGTCGCATTCACAAGTTGCAATTGAACAATCATCACTGCATTTTAAATGTTCGCCTAAATCATAATGGATTTCACTGCAAGGCCCGCAAGAACCGGTTGCTCCGGGAGGCCCCCAGAAATTATCCTTCTTGCCTTTTCTTATAACTCTCTCCGGAGGAATTCCAACATCTTTTGTCCAGATTTCATATGCTTCTTCATCTGTTTCATATATGGTAATCCACAATCTTTTCGGGTCTAATTTTAAATAGTTAGTAACGAAATCCCAACTCCATGGAATAACATCTTTTTTATAATAATCACCGAATGCAAAGTTACCAAGCATTTCAAAAAACGTATGATGTCTTGGTGTTCTTCCGACATTTTCTATATCTGAGTCTTTACCGCCTGCTCTTGCACATTTTTGGCAAGAAACAGCTCTTGCAGGATTAAACGGAGGTTGTTCCAGACCTAAATAATAAGGTAAAAATTGGAGCATGCCCGCAGTTGTTAATAATACCGTCGGATTATCAGGTACAAGGCTTGAACTCGGCACCTCTGTCGATTGGTGTTTATCTCTGAAAAATTCTATAAATGCTTTTCTTATCTCATTTCCCGTTAATGGAGTTGTCATTTTATATTCCTTTTGTTTTTTCTCATTTATCAATATTTTACAACAAATATAATTTCTCCGAAAAATACAAATTGCAGAATATCTCATCTGCAATTTGTAAAAATTATTTGTTTTTTGTCTTAATCATTCGCTGAATATCCCTGTTTTGTGCTTTTTTAGCTATATCTTCACGTTTATCATACAACTTTTTACCTTTAGCTAATGCTATTTCAAGTTTTGCCCATCCGTTTTCCAAATATAATTCAATAGGAATTATTGCATAGCCGTCCTTTTTTATTTTACCCAGCATTTTTTCAATCTCTTTTTTATTTAATAACAGCTTTCTTGTTCGTTTTTCTTCATGATTATATCTGTTACCCTGCTCGTACAAGCTTATATGACAGTTATATAAAAAAACTTCTCCGTCTTCAATTCTTACAAAGCTGTCTTTTAAATTGACAGCATTTTTTCTTACGGATTTGATTTCTGTTCCTGTTAATACCATTCCCGCATTGTATTTGTCAAATATATGATACTCGTGAAAAGCTTTCTTATTTGTTGATATTATTTTCTTACCCATATGAAAATTATATCATCATTATTTTTTCATGATAATTTCTTGTTTCTGAATTTTTTTAGTCGATTGTAATAATAATTTATTTTTTTATCTTTTATTATTTGTGATATACGCATGTCGGCTCTTACATAATAAGGCACATCTATTATTCCTGTTGTTTCTTCATAATCTTTATATATTTTTATTAAGCAATCTTTTATGATGATTATTTTCTCGTTTTTCGATAAACTGATACATTCTATAAAATCTTTAAATTTATTCCAATATTCCGAAACATCATTCTTCTCTTCATTTTCCCCATTAGAAATAACAAGACGTAAATGTCTTTTTTTCATAATAGTCCCCTTCAATTTTTATATCTTTTTATATTTAACAAAATAAAAATCATGAAAAAATATCTATTTTGTTGTATAATATATTTGTAAGATATTGTATTATAATATAATATATAATATAAATATTACATTATAATGTTAAATTATACAATATTTTTGCAACATAATGTAACAAAGCTTCGGGGTGATATCTATGAGTATCGGACAAAGAATTAAAGAATTAAAAATAACATTAAAAATTACAACAACTGAAATGGCAAACAGACTGCATATTCCTGTAAGGACAATAGGAAGTTACGAACGTGATGAAGCTCAACCGGGTCCTAAATTCTTAAATGCATTAATTACGGAGTTTGGTGTCAATATAAATTGGCTTTTAACAGGGAAAGGTTATATGTTCATATCCAGTAAAACAGAAATGGATATTAACTATGTTGCTCAGGTAAGCGAAATGATGAAACTTACAAATGAAGAAATGACAGGACTTATGGATATTCTTGAAACGGATGCAAGCCGTGAAATGGTTTTAAAATTTATAGAAATTAAAAAAGGAAATAAAGAAGCACTGGATAGCTTGATTAATAATCTGCAAGGCATAAAAGCTATATACGGTTAATCAACATCAACAGGTTCTCTTAATATGCATTGCATAGCTGTTTTTGCTGTTGACTTCAGCTCCTCGGGCAGATTAGGCAATATAGTTAACTGCCTTAGTACATCTACGACACGTTTAAATATTCTAACAATATCACCCTCCGAAGATTCAACCTGCTTTGCAATGTCTTCCCACGGAGTATCTTGTACCCATTGCTCTATTAACGGACAGTAGTACGAGTTAATATACATTTCAGTATCTATATCGTGTTCGCGCTGTATAATTGCAATTTTTTTGCGTATTTCCTTTATTTTATTAAGAGCTTTTCTTGTATTTCTGCTGATAGGAGAATCGGGGTATACATCACTTCTTAAATCTTCCGTTACCAATGCACATATAACAGATGCCAATTCGTACGGCTCGAGTTCATTTAGTACACCTTTTAATATTATCTCGGAAAGATACAGTTCATTTTCCGCTCTGACCATAGAACAGGTTATTCCTGCATCTGTCGGATAACCGTTTTCTATGTATCCGAATTTCTCCAGAATATCCTTATGTGCGAGGAATTTATTCCAATAAATATCTTTTTGTTTTTCAATATTTTTTGAAATTTCTTTATAACGTTTTTCATAGCGGGTAATTACATCAAGGTTCTTCATATGCTTTTTATATGCACGGCAGACTTCACATTTGTATTTTTCCATAGCCAGCCTTATTTCTCTTGTCTTTTCCGCATATTCCAGAACTTCGGGTGCATTTTTATTACCTTTTTGTTTCGCCTGTTTTTCAAGAGTTCTGGTTAATTTTCTGTATACTATATATTTATCTTTTAATTTATTAAATTCAAGTAAATCTTCAGTAGTCAGATTAAACGGGCATTTTTCAGCTTTTAGTTTTGCAATTGTTTGTTCTATATTGATTTGTTGAACAATTATGGGTTTTAATCTGTCATTTGATGAAAAATAACCAAAGCTCTTTAAAATAAGTTCTTTTGCTTGTTCGAGTTCTAAGTTCTGTAATAAATTCAATACCATTGAATAACTTGGTGAAAAACGGCTTTCTAATGGGTTTGATGGGCTTCTTACCAAGTCTGCAACTTCGTCAGGTGATTGGAATTGAGTTCCCATTACTACTACATAACCGATTTTATCCATACCCCTTCTTCCGGCACGACCTGACATTTGTAAAAATTCATTTGCACTGAGCATTCTGTGACCGGAATCTGTTCTTTTACTTATTGCGGAAATTACGGTTGTTCTTGCCGGCATGTTTATTCCTGCGGCAAGTGTTTCTGTTGCAAATACAACTTTTATTAAACCTTTTTGAAATAATCTTTCAACAAGCAATTTCCAAGATGGAAGTAAGCCTGCATGGTGGGAGGCAACTCCGTTATACAAATATTCCAAATTTTTATTGTTTTCTAAATAGGTATGTTCTTTTAAAAATTCATTTATTTCAACTCTTATTTGCTTTGCTTCTTCTTGTGTTATCAAATTTATATTTGCACATTGCTCCATATTTTCATCGCATTTCTTACGTGAAAATGTGAAGAATATTGCAGGAAGCATCTCTTTTTTATGAAGAACCATAATAACATCTTTAACGGTATTTCTTTTTTTTGCCTGACGTGAATAATAATTCATTTTCTTTTCAGGTTTGATTTTTCTGTTGAGTTTACCATCCGGAGTTAATAATGGAAGTATTTCGGTTGGTTTTGATGAGTCAAAATAGTAATGTCTTAACGGTACTGGGCGAAAATCAGTATATATTAGCTCTGTCTTTGAATGAACCGTATTTATCCAATCGCACAGCTGCTGAGAATTCGCAATTGTAGCACTCAATGCTATTATTTGTATGGTATTAGGACAATATATTATGCTTTCTTCCCAAACAGTTCCTCTTTGTTCATCATTCATATAATGAACTTCATCCAGCACTACATATTTTACGTCTTTTAAATTATCTTTCACCTTGCCAAAATTGGTATTATAAAGCATATTTCTAAATACTTCAGTAGTCATAACAACAATGGGGGCTTCTCTGTTTATGGAAGTATCTCCCGTAAGAAGTCCTATGTTCCCTTCCCCGTACTTTTTACCGAAATCGTAGAATTTTTGATTTGATAATGCTTTTAATGGTGTTGTATAAAACAATCTTGTATTTTCATCAAGAGCTTTCATTATTGCATATTCTGCAATACAGGTTTTTCCTGCGCCGGTAGGAGCGCAAACTACAATACTTTTTGAATTATCTATACATTCGAATGCTTCTTTTTGAAAGTCATCCGGCTCAAAATTAAATTTATACAATTTTTATACCTTACTCATAAGATGTTTATTGTCATAATCTATTCTTCCGATTAGTTTATTTAATCGCTTTGCAACATCTTTAAACATCGGAATGCTTAAGCTTTGAGCTCCGTCAGAAGATGCATTCTCAGGGTCATGATGTACTTCCATCATAACACCATGCGCACCTACTATTAATCCTGCTTTTGCCATTGGCTCAATTAAATATCTTCTTCCTGTTCCGTGACTTGGATCTACAATTATAGGAAGATGTGAATACTTCTTTATAACTGGAATTGCAGTTATATCAAGAGTATTTCTTGTTGCTGTATTATCTACGCCTTTTATTCCTCTTTCACAAAGTATGACTTTATCATTACCGTTGTACATAATATGTTCTGCCGCTAATAAAAATTCTCTGATTGATGCGGCAGGGCCTCTTTTTAAAATAACAGGCTTATTGCATTTGCCTACTGCGTGCAATAATTTGAAATTCTGCATATTTCTTGCACCAATCTGAATAACATCCGCATATTGGCATACTAAATCCAAATCAAGAGTATCCATCAATTCTGTTACAATAAGCAATCCGGTTTTTTCTCTTGCTATTGCAAGATATTCAAGAGCTTTTTCTTCCAATCCCTGAAAATCATAGGGTGATGTTCTTGGTTTAAAAGCACCGCCCCTTAAAAAGTGGCAGCCCATTTCTTTAGCTGCATCAGCCACTTTTAATAATCCGTCTAAGTCTTTTTCAACGCAGCAAGGCCCTACTATTAAGACCGGTTTCTCAAGTCCGCCTATTCTTACCCCGTTTGAAAATTCTATAATTGTATCTTCTTGTTTACCTTCTCTTGAAGCAAGTTTGTATGGCTCTTGTATTAATTTTACGCTTCTTACACCTTCATATGATTGAAAAGAATGAGGCTCGATTAATCTTTTATCCCCAATTGCCGCAATAACAGTCATTACATCGCCATGGTTAAGTACTGTTTTAAACCCCTTGTTATGTAATGCATTAACAACTGTCTTGATTTGTTCGGGCGTCGCCGATGGTTCCATTACGATTATCATTATTTGCCTCTTTCTAAACGGGTTGCTTGATTTTTTCTTCTATATTTGATAAAACGCTGTTAACAATTGATTTATTAACAATTATATCAGGTAATACAATAGAATTTTCTATAGTTATACCGTCTTCTACTTTAACATTATTCCAAAGAACGGAATTAATTATTTTGCAGTTATTTCCGATTTCGCAGTTATTTCCGAAAACATTTTCTCCGATTATCAATGCTGTATCTGCCTTCTTGAAATTATTACCTGCTACATATCGTCCGTTTTTTCCGTTAATAATGCTTGCTGATATATCGGATAAATGACCTTCTATTATTTCTCTGTTTGATTTTTTATATTGTTCTATTGAACCTATATCTGACCAATATCCTCTATGTATATATGTATTAATAGGTGTTCCCTCCGCTAAAAACAACGGAAATACATTTTTGGCAAAATCATAGAAAGCATTTGCAGGAATATAATCAAAAATTTTGTAGTTAAAAATATATATTCCTGTGTTTGCAAGATTTGATTTCGCTTCGTTTATATTCGGTTTTTCCTGAAAAGAAGAAACAAACCCGTCTTCATCCGTCACAATGATTCCGTATTTGGAGACTTCCTTGTATTCAACTTCATTAGCGACAATAGTTACGATTGCTTTTGATTTAACGTGAGATTTATATGCTTCTTGAATATTAATATCTGTTAGACCGTCGCCTGACATTACAATAAAATCTTGATTTTTATCAAAGAAAAATTGACATTTTTTTACTCCGCCTGCAGTTCCTGAAAGTTCCTGCTCTTTAATAAAATCAATATTTATTCCGAAATTATGTTCTTTATAATGATTTTGAATTTGTTCTGCTTTAAAAAATGTATTTGCAATAACTTCTTTAATTCCTGATTTTGCCAGATGGGACATAAGAATATCCATTGTCGGAATATTGACTAACGGAACAAGCGGTTTTGGAACAATACTTGATAAAGGTTCCAGCCTTGAACCTACTCCTGCTGCCATTATCATTGCTTTTGTTAACATATAACTACTCCACTCTCAATATTTAAAAAGGAAGTCTTCCCCCAAAATTTTTAGGAATTTTTAATTTCCCTTTTTTAACTTTTTGTTTAATATCTGAAAATCCTTTCATCATTTGGCGCATTTGGTCAAACTGTGAAATTATTTGATTTACTTCATGAATAGGAATACCTGAGCCTGCTGAAATTCTGCGTTTCCTTGATGTGTTCATTATAGACGGATTTGCTCTTTCTTCAGGTGTCATACTTGATATAAAGGATTCTATTCTCTTCATTTGCTTTTCACCCTCAGTGGCAATTGTTTCTTTCGCATCTCTGTTTAAACCCGGAATAGGAAGCATACCAAGAATATTATCAATAGAACCGAACATTTTCATTTGTTTTTGCATTTTTAAGAAGTCATTATATGAAAATTCGGCTTTTTCCATTTTCTTTTCAAATTCTTTTGCCTGTTTTTCATCAAATACTTCTTGAGCTTTTTCTACAAGAGAGACGATATCACCCATTCCTAAAATTCTGTCTGCCATTCTTGACGGATGAAAATCGTCAAGAGCATCAAGCTTTTCGCCGGTACCTGTTAATTTAATCGGTTTCCCGGCGGAATGTACAACACTTAATGCCGCACCGCCTCTTGAATCACCGTCTAATTTTGTTAAGACAATACCTGTAATATCAAGCTGAGAATTGAAATTTTCGGCAACACTTACTGCTTGCTGACCAAGCATAGAGTCAATTACAAGAAGCTTTTCATCGGGACTAAAGGCTCTGTCTATAAGCATTAATTCAGCCATCATTTCATTATCTATTTGTAAACGTCCTGCTGTATCAATGATTACAACATTGTTTCCGTTCGTTTTTGCAAATTCAATTGCTTCTGTTACAATCTGTTGAACATTTGTTGAACCGTCTATAGTAAATACAGGAGTAGAAGTCTGCTCACCCAGTGTCTTTAACTGCGTTATAGCTGCAGGTCTGTATACGTCTGCCGCAACTAAAAGAGGGTTTTTCCCTTCTTTTTTTAATTTAACGGCAAGTTTAGCGGCGGAAGTTGTTTTACCGGAACCTTGTAATCCCAGCATCATTATTAAAGACGGATGAGAATTTAATTCTAATGGCTTGTTCTCATTACCTAATATATTAACAAGTTCATCATGAACAATTTTAACAAGTTGTTGTGATGGGTTAACACCTTTTATAACATCCTCTCCCATTGCTTTTTCTTTGAGATTGGACATAAATATTTTTACTACTTTTAAGCTGACATCCGCTTCAAGTAAAGCACGTCTGACTTCTCTTAATGCATCTGACATATTCTCTTCTGTCAATGATGCATTGCCTGAAGCTTTTTTTATAATTTCCTGTAATTTATCCGATAAATTATCAAACATAACAATAAAATTGTACTATAAACAACTCTCTTCAATCTTTACTATTAATAAATTGTTGCATTTTGTTATGATTACTAAAATATTTGACCTTTTACACATAATTTAATAATATCAATATATAAGTGAAAGAAGGAGATAGTATGCCGCAACCGTTTCAACAGGGGAACCTAAAAAAAAGATTGTCTGTACTTGTATTTTTAAAAGGAACTACGGCTCCTTTGGTTCTTTATGTTGAAGAGCCTATAGCTTTGTATGATGAATTAACTCAGATTTTAAAACTTAATTCTCCCACTCCAAGACTGATTGAAAAGAATACGATAGGACCGGTTAAAAAAGTTTGTATTCAATCCACTTCTATTTGTGCAGTTGCTATCCAAGAAGAACAGTATATTTAGTTATTTACTTTCAGCGAGCTTTTTGAATGCATTGAAATCTTCAATTGTATCAATTCCGATTGCTTTATATTCGACAACTGCAGTTTTTATTCTCATTCCGTTATATAAAGCTCGTAATTGCTCTAAACTTTCGGCTTTTTCAATATCAGGCTGAGCCATTTTTGTCATTTTAAATAAAGATTCTCTTCTGTATCCGTATATTCCTATATGCTTATAAAATTTAGCAATTCCTATATTTCTTTCATACGGAATTTTTGAACGAGAAAAATACAACGCATATCCGTTAATGTCCGTTACGCATTTAACCATATTAGGGTCGTCTAAATCTTCATCTTCGGGAATTAAAGTTAAAAGAGTTGAAATATCAACAGTACTATCTTCCTTGATAAGTTTAATTACGGTTTCAACACAATCTGTATTTATCATAGGTTCGTCACCTTGAAGATTAATAATATATTTAAAATCAGGATGACGCTCTGCTACTTCTACAATTCTGTCGCTTCCGCATTTATGGTGTTCTGATGTCATTTCAACTTTAGCACCAAAACCTTTTGCGCAATCAAAAATTTCCTGATTGTCCGTAGCAATAATAACTTCATCAGCACTTTTTACCTTAAATGCTCTTTCCCATACCCATTGAATTATAGGCTTATTACATACTTTTAAAAGAGGTTTGCCTTGTAATCTCTTAGAATTATATCTCGCAGGAATTATTATTGCTGTTTTTTCCATTTTAAATCTCCTTTTGAACAACATAAGCAATCCATTCTTTTTGCTTACATTCTTCCGTAATTTTCATATTATTATCTTTTATTGCCTGTAAAACTACAGGTTCTTTACCTTCTAAAATACCACTTAAAACTATTTTTGCACCTGATTTCATAATTCTTTTTAAATCAGGCATTATAGCAGCTAAAACATTATGTAATATATTTGCAAATACAAAGTCATATTGATTGCTTTTTAAAACTTCCGATGAAGCTGTTTTAAAATTAATATCATTTTCGTTATTTACTTTTGCATTTATTTTTGCCGTTTCTACTGCTGTTTCATCCGTATCAACGGCATCTGCCTTAATTGCACCCAATTTTTTTGCACATATTGCAAGTATACCCGAACCGCAACCGATATCTGCAATTATTGCACCTTTTGGCATATATTTTTCACAAGCCTTTACACATAATTGAGTTGTAGCATGTGTTCCTGTTCCGAAAGCATTACCAGGGTCTATATTTACAATTATTTCATCATCTTTTGCACTATAGTTTTCCCAAGTCGGACATATTACAATCCTGTTTGAAATTTTAGACGGCTTCCAGTATTCCTTCCACTTCTTTGACCAATCTGTAATTTCCTGTTTGTTTATTTTTATATCCCAGCTTCCTATATCCTCTTTGAATATATTTTTATCAATTAAATCTTGCCTTTGTGTTTTAAAAAATGAATTTAGTTCATCAAAATCAATTTTATCGGATACTATGTATGCTTTTAAAGTATTTTCACTTGTTTCAATCAGTTCAAGATTTTTATATTTTTCTTCTGCAGTGATAATTCCTTCGCATTCAAAATTAGATTGAATTATATCGCAAAGAATATCCGCGCAAATCGGATTTATATCAATACATACTTCCCAATATGTTTTATCTTTTATTGACAAAATACACCCATTCTTCTGAATTTATTATATCTGTCTTCTCTCAATTTTGACGGTTCAACATCTTTAAGCTCGTTAATTGCGTTTAAAATTGTCATTTTCAATTCTTTACCGATTTTGTCATAATTACAATGAGCTCCGCCTAAAGGTTCTTTAACTATTCCGTCAATAACTTCAAATTTAAGTAAATCTTCACTTGTTATTTTTAATGCTTCCGCTGCCGTTGCAGCTTTAGCAGCATCTCTCCAAAGAATAGAAGCACAACCTTCAGGTGAAATAACCGTGTAATATGCGTGTTCAAGCATGTATACTCTGTCTGCAACAGCAAGACCCAAAGCACCTCCCGAACAGCCTTCTCCTGTAATAACGGCTATTATCGGGACATTTAATTTTGCCATTTCTCTTAAATTAACTGCGATAGCCGTACCTTGCGCCGTTTCTTCGGCTTTCATTCCGGGATATGCCCCCGGTGTATCTATTAATGTGACAATCGGCATATTAAATTTATTTGCGTGGTAGAAAAGTCTTAATGCTTTTCTGTATCCTTGCGGTTGAGGCATACCAAAGTTATAAGTAAGGTTCTCTTTTGTTGTTTTGCCTTTTTGAGTTCCTATTATAACTACGCTTTGATTGTCTATTTTTGCAATACCGCCGATAATTGCTCTGTCATCAGTACCTTCTCTGTCTCCGTGGAGTTCCGTAAAATCCGTTGTCATTAATTTTACGTAATCCAGAAATGTCGGTCTGTCTGAATGACGTGCTATTTGAAGTCTTTGTGCCGGTGTTAAGTTGGCATAAACTTCTTTTTTATATTCGAGTGCTTGTTTTTCAAAATTTTCTATTTGTTTTGATACATCCATACCTGATGACTCACTTATTTCTTTTAATTCTTTTATTTTTTCCTGAATTTCATACAAAGGTTTTTCAAAATCCAAAATAGCCATTATTGTCTCCTATTTTGCATGTAGTCTTATTAGCTTTGCAAGTGTAGATTTTAGTTCCGCTCTTGATGAAATCATATCAATTTGACCGTATTTCATCAGATAATTTGCGGTTTGAAAGTCCGCAGGAAGGCTTTGTCTTATGGTTTGTTCAATAACTCTTCTTCCGGCAAATCCGATTCTTGCATCTTGTTCCGCAATAATTATATCACCTAAAGTTGCAAAGCTTGCGGTAACTCCTCCAAAGGTAGGTTCAGTCAGAACCGTTATATATAACAAACCTGCTTCATTAAGCTTAGCAACAGCGCAGCTTGTTTTTGCCATTTGCATTAAACTTAAAATACTTTCCTGCATTCTTGCTCCGCCTGATGCCGTAACCGCAATCATCGGAATTCTTCTTTTTAAAGCTTCTTCCATAGCCAGTGTAACTTTTTCTCCCACTACACTGCCCATAGAACCGCCCATAAATTCAAAATCCATTACGGCTGCAGATACTAATTGTCCTTCGATTTTTCCTACACCTGCAATAACTGCTTCATTCATATTTGTTTTTGCTTTTGCAAGTGCTATTCTCTTTTTATAAGGTTCTGTATCAGCAAATTCAAGAGGATCTGCGGTTGTTATATTCCCGAACATTTCTTCAAATGTTCCTTCATCAAATAATTGATTTATTCTTGTTCTTGCATTTATTCTAAAGTGATATCCGCATTTAGGGCATACTTCTAAATTTTCTTCAACATCTTTTCTTAAAAGCTGAGCATTGCAGCTATAACATTTTGTCCATAATTTACCAATGCTGTCGTCTATTTGTGTATCTTTATCCCTGCGGGCAATTTGCATTTCTTTTCTTTGTTCGAACCAATCTTTTACAGTCATAAAAGAGTTCCTCCGCTAATCTAAAAAAGTGCTTTGCACTATAACAGACTTATTATACTACAAACATTTTCAAGATTTATATTATACGATGGTTTATAATTAAAATTTTACAATCCATGCTATAATAGGTATTATATTTGCTCAATTTGGTCTAATATTGATAAAAAACATTCGAAAAAGAAGAATAGGTTATATTTAAGAGTCAGTGCTAATATGCAATCTGAAAAACAAATAATAAATACTTCAGGAACAGGCGCAACGGCAAAAGTTCCTTCTGAAATTGCAAATCGTTTTAATTGGGGTGCTTTCCTCCTTGACTGGATTTGGGGGGTGTTTAATAAAACATGGATTCCGTTAATTTCATTGTTTCTTGGAATTATACAATATATAATTTCAATGAAAATAAGTATTTATTTTAATAATGTTAATTCAAGGGGGGTATCGCAACCTATAATAATTTTTAATCTTATTTCCTTTTGTATATTATTATTATTTAAATTTTGGTATGGAATAAAAGGTAATACTTGGGCTTGGCAGAATAAAGCATGGAAAGATTCTAAGCATTTTCATACAATACAAAAAACATGGGCAATGGCAGGGATTGCAATATTAATAGGACTATCATTGTTCTACATTTTTATATTCTTTATTTGTTTTTCTTTTGAGTTATATAAGAACAAAATGATTTAAATAAGTTATATAAAAAATAAACTTTTTTACATATTTGCAATTTATTTTTAACTTATCTTCTTAATAAATTAGCATTTGATTGCAATATAGATTATATTTATATACAAGTATTTTTATTATATTAGAGAAAATTAAATATGTCGTATTTACAAAACAGTAATATGAAGCAAACAATAAATACTTCAGGGAAAGGTCCAACTGCCAAAGTCCCTTTAGAAGTTGTAAAACATTTTAACTGGGGTGCATTCTTTTTTGACTGGATTTGGGGGTTGTGTAATAACAGTTATATTCCCTTAATTTCGTTAGCGCTGGGAATTATGTTTTGTATATACTCCCAAATTGCGGATACTCCAACAAAATATGCCCATTCGTATGACTCAGGTTCTATGAACTTTTTTGGTATTCAAGTTATTATATTTATAGTATTGAAAATTTGGTATGGAATAAAGGGTAATACTTGGGCTTGGCAAAATAAAGAATGGGAAAATTCCGAATATTTTCATCATATACAAAAAATATGGGCAATGGTAGGAACCGGAATATATTTGGGTTTGTTTCTAATTATGGGGTTAATATTTTTGTTTTTTGGATTGTTGTTTTTAGGATTTAGAGGACTTGCTTAGGACTGTTCTCTTCCCTTAACCCGTAATTTACATTCTTTCAGGCGCTGTTACCGCTATAAGTTTTAATGCTGCCTCAAGAATTAATGTAACTGCTTTGACTACAGATAATCTTGCAAACATAAGTTTTTCATCTTCAACAAGCACTTTTGAGAAAGTATAAAATTGATGAAAATTAGCTGATAATTCCTGTAAATATTTAGTTAATAAATAAGGGGTTCTGTTTTTAGCTGCATTTTGAACAACCGATTTAAATTCCTCTAATTTAAGAAGTAATTTTTTAGTTGTTTCCAATGTCTTTTCATCATCTGTTTCCCATAAAACATCAAAATCATTTGCTTTTAAGTTGTTTATAATATTTTCTAAATCCGTAACAGATGGTTCAGTAGATGTCTTATTAATAACATCAAACTTTTCCTGAACGGCATGTCTTAGAATTGAGCAGGCCCTTGCATGAGCGTATTGAACATAAAATACAGGATTTTCATCCGTTTTTGATTTGGCAAGTTCAATGTCAAAATCAAGAGTAGTATCTATGCTCCTCATAATCATCCAATATCTTGTTGCATCAACTCCTACATCCTCGATTAATTCGTCAAGAGTAATCATTTTCGTTCTCTTGCCCATTCTGACCTGTTCACCATTCATAACAAGGTTTACAAGCTGCCCTAAAAGAACTTCAAGTGAATTGGGATTATATCCTAAAACTTCAATTGCAGCTTTCATTCTCGGAATATAGCCATGGTGGTCTGCTCCCCATATATTTAATAGAGTGTCAAAACCTCTTTGCAATTTATTATAATGGTATGCTATATCAGCTGTTAAATATGTATATGCGCCGTCTGACTTTTTTATAACTCTGTCCTGATCATCGCCATATTTAGATGATGCAAACCATAATGCGCCGTCTTTATTATATAAAACACCAAGTTCATCCAGCTTCTTAATACATTCTTCGACTTTACCTGATTCATGAAGAGTTAATTCGCTAAAATAATTATCAAAATGAGTGTTAAATTCTTCCAATAATGCCTGCTGCAGACTTAACATCTTTAATCTGGCATATTTTGAAAGGAATTTTAAATCATCGCCGTTGAAATTACCGTTATAATTTTTTTTAATTTCATCGGCTTTAACAGGCTCTTTTTCTACAAATTCTTTTGCAACAGGAATTAAATACTCACCGGTATAATAATTTTTTGCTTCTTCTTCATCTTCTGGGAAATTAATTTCTGTTCCCAGCTCCTGTAAAATTCTTATATATAATGATTTGCCGAGCTTTTGTATCTGGCTTCCGGCATCATTAATATAAAATTCCTGATAGACATCAAATCCTGAATATTTCATCACATTCGCAAGTGCACTGCCCATAGCAGCCCATCTGCCATGCCCTATATGAAACGGGCCTGTCGGATTTGCACTTACATATTCAAGAATTACTTTGTTTCCCTTGCCGATGTTATTTTTTGCATAATCAAGTTTTTTATCTATAATCTCCGCAAGAATATTATTCAGCATATTATTATGTAATTTAAAATTAATAAAACCTGCTGCAATATTTATCTCAAAATTATCTTTTTTTATGTTTTCGGCAATGGTTTCCGCTATTTTAACAGGCGGAAGTTTTGCATATCTTGAAAGAGATGATACATTAATTGCAAAATCGCCAAATTGAGCATTTTTGGGAATTTCCGTTTGAAGAGAATACTCATCAGCAGCGGTCATTTGACCAAGCATTCCTTTCTCTTTCAAATTATCAATTGTTTCGGCTATTTTTTCCAAAAAATACTCTTTTAACATAATTTTGCTCTCTTAATGTTTATCACATTAATTAATATAGCAAAAAAATGCGTTGATACCTAACCTTTTATTTTGCCGTGCAACGATTGATTTATACATATTGAATATAAATCTAAATTGCCTTTTATGCCGTTTACGCTTCCGAGCAAATTTCTCAGTTTTTGAATAGTATCATTAGATAATATTTTTTCCTTGTTCATGACTGCCTCGAAAATATCAACTTCTTATTTTGATATTCCCTGATAAAAAAAATATAAACAAATTTGCTAAATATTATTAATGATATTTAATATTAGTTTTATATGACAGCAACTTCAAACTGCTCTTTAACAATAACATCGAATATATCTACTGTTGATTTAACATTATCGATGTTATCGATTAGTTTTCTTACGTCTGTTTCAATTTTTGGCAAAGTTTTTGTATTTTCGTTCATGTTTTTTTTCTCCACAAAACTACCATGCAAATTGTCGGCTTAAATTATAAAAACTTTAGTGAATTGATAAAAAATTAACAAAATATTACAATTAAAAATTTAGCTTAATCTTTTTTATAATAGAATTTTGTCTATTTCTTATATTTTAAAATAGGAATATTAAGATTTGTTAATCCCTTGATTTGCAGTAAATACTTGAATTTATGGTTTTTTTGCAGTTAAATTAAAAATTCTAGGGATTAATTTAGCAATTTTTTTCAATCACAAGTATTCATGATTGTGTACACTAGCTAAATCATGTGTAAAAAGGTAGTATAATAAGGAGTTAAAAATGATACAAACACCCCAAATGCAATATATGCCGGTTCAACAGCCAGTACAAGCTGCTTATCAACCGCAAGTTCAAACTGCACCTGTTCAGTATAATCAAACACCGGGTGTGTTATATAATTATCCGACGACAAGTTGTTATTCACAACCTTATTGTACAGGAAAATCACAATATAACGGAGTTAATATAGAAATTATAAATCCTCAGGGACAGGGAATGTCTCCTCAAGGTTGTTATCAGATGCCTGCACAATATGTTCCTGTTCAACAACAGGTAGCAATACCGCAGCCATATGCAGTTCCTTATCCTGTTTCTCAGGCAGTAAATCAAGCTCCTCAACCATATATGCAGCCGACATATGTTCAACCTCAACAACCGGCTGTACAACAAATTCCTGCTCCGCAGATAACTCCTCAACAACCTCAAATTCAACCAGCATATGTTCAACCTCAACAACCGGCTCCGCAGGTAGTTCAACCACAAACAGTTCCTGCAATTCAACAACCGGCAATTCCGGATAACTCACCGTTACCTGAATCATTTGCAGGTCGTTTAAAAAGCTCAAATCCGGATGAACAAAAAGCAGCAATTGAAGAAATCGCAGAAGCAGTAAAAAATAATAAACCGGAAGGCAGAGTTCTCATTGACACAGTAGTTGTTGATGCATTAGTTGATATTATTGATAAAGATACTTCTTCTCTTCAAGCTCCAAGTCCTGAAGTATTAGCATTAAGACAAAAACCTCAAGATCAATTATCTGCAGCTGAAAAAGAGAAAGCAACAACTCCTTCTCCGTTAGAAAAGGCTGAAATTAATCAACGCTATGCTTTATATACAATAGCTTATATGCAAGACAGATTAAACAAAGAAGTAGAAGCAGCAAAAGGTCAACCGGTTGAATTAAAAGACCTTCCTTGTATAGAAAAAGTTATAGATACTGTAAAATCAAATCAGAATCCAATGTTAAGAGCAAGCGCAATAGCTTCATTATCTTATATTGCAAGACCTGGATACAAAGCTGATTTATCAACAATATTTGAATTAGCTAAAAACGATGAAGATGCAGATGTTAGAGATGCAGCAGCAAAAGCATTGGAAGCTTTAAATAAATAATAAAAATAAATTCTTTAATAAAAAAGCAGATGTTTAATCATCTGCTTTTTTAATCTATTTTTTCAAATGAAGATATTCTCGGGTCCAAAAGTCTTATACCTTTATCTTCAAAGTCTACTCTGCAGAATTGTATTTTATCGCCAAAATGCATAAAGTCTACAATTACACCGTTTCCAAGCTTCGGATGGTGTACTTTATCTCCGATTTGATATGGTACTTTATCAAGCATGCTGTCATAATCATCTACGGCTTGATAATAAGGAAGATTTTTAGATTTCTTTTCTTTTATATTTTCATTAACAGGCGGTGCATTTACTTCAATCGGTTTTGACTCTTCTTTTTGTTCGGAATTTGTATTATCGGTATTTGCATCAGATAAATTGCTATTGTCAGCTTTCTCTTCTATGTCATTGATAATCTCGTCAATTGAAGTCATATTGTTATTATCTTCATCATCTGTTTCTTCTTCTTGATTATTTTCAATAAGTTCATCTAATGCATCATCTTCTGTCTCTTCTTTAGAATCATTGTCGGGTAATTTTTCTTCTGATTCTTCTGTATTTAATTCATCAAGAATATCTTCTGTATCTTGGATGTTTTCTTCCGCTTCTTGAACGGATTCTTCCTTATTGTCTTGTGAAATGTTTTCAACTGCTGTATCTTCTTCAGAAATATCATCAATGATGTCTTCAGTTGGTTCTTCTTCGGAAGGTTGAATATTTTCTTCTAAATCATTAATAACTTCTATATCTTCCGAATTAACGGTTTCATCATCAATATCAGTTATATCTGAAATTTCTTCTGTTTCGTCATTTTGAATAGTTTCTAAAACTTCATCATCATCTTCTTCGGGAAGAGTTTCTATTTCTTTATCTTCATCTTCCTGTATTAAAGAACTTTCGTTATCAGATTCTTCAATTGAATTGTCAATAGGAGAAAAAATGTCATATTTTTTCTCTTCAACTGTTTTTTGCGGTTTTCTTATATCGTCAATGGTTATTTTTTCTTCATTTTGTTCATCTAAGAAATCAAGGTCTTCATCATTAAAATCATCATCTATGTTTTGTTCTTTGTCTTCTTTTTGCTCAATATAAACTTCATCTTGACCCGAAACGGACATCGGACGAACAATATCATCTGATACTGACATCGGACGAACAATATCATCTGATACTGACATCGGACGAACAATATCATCTTTTGCCGACATCGGGCGTATTATATCTTCCGATGAAGGCATAGGCATGGTTTCTATGGATTCTGTTTCAATTACGTTTTTAGGTTTTGAATATTTATTCTTTTGAAAAGTAAACAATCTGTCTACATCTTTTTTTATCTCATTTTCTGTTACTTCATTTGGAGTTGAAGCATTAAAGGATTGCAATTCTAATATTAACGGGATATATAATTCGGATTCGCCGTATACTATAAATTCAGTTGAATTAATCCTATTTATATAATAATTGTATGCTTCTTCATCGTTAATTATTTTTGAAGGTTTGAATAATATTTGATTTTTACATATTGATTTTAATGTTTGTCTGTATTTGCTGTCATATGATGTTGATACTATAGGTATAATATTGGGTTTATTGTATAAATTTGTAATTGTCTTTTTATCTGCCTCAATATCGTTTAAAGACATAATCAAATAACAATTTTGTTTAACCAATTCTTGTATTGTTTGAATTGCAAATTTATACCATTTATCTTCCAGAGATGATGCATCAATAATAACAACATTCTGGTTTTCTAAAATATTATTTAAAAGTTCAAATTGGGTTTTACTTTCTGCAAATATACCTTCTTGTGCATATAACCAAAGTTTATTTCTTAAAAGTTTTAAACCTGAAATCGGATTAGTTTCCAGTTCTTTATCTATGACTGTTTTAAATAAAGTGAACGGAAGAAATTTATTATCTATTGTTTTGATATATTCTCTTAATTCAAGAACAATACTTTGTATAACAACTTTATCTTCAATAGGACAATCTGTTGTATCGTATTCAAGAATGTTATTAAAAGCTTCTATATTCAAAGGAAGCTTAAAACTTTCTGCTATTTTTAATCTCGGAATATTATTTGCCGAACTGTAATTGCCGTTTAAATCAAAAATTATAACCTTATTCTTTTGAGAAATTAATTCGGCAACGATGTTTTGAATTATGGTTTTTACTGTATCATATCTGTCAGATTGTATGTATAGTCTGTCATTAAGACAAGACATAGGAACCTTTACAAAACATTCATTATGATTTGATAATTTCCCAAGATAGATATTATCTTCGGGATTTTTAATCAATTCAATAATCTCATCCGGATGAATATAAACAACACTGGATGTTTTTAACGGGATATAACCGTTGTAATATGACAAATTATCATCTTTATCAATTGAAAGAATTAATCTTACATCAGCAATATTATTGTTTGAATCTTCAGTAGTGGAAATATTTAAAATTTGTGCAATTAATTTTTGGTTAGAATCTTCAATAAGTAAAAAATCAGACGGCAGTAAATGATTCCCTGCCGGATTATATACTATTCTTGAAATATTACCTTTTACTTCCTGAAGCTGCACTTCCACCTCAACATAATAAGATATAATTTTGCAAAAATATTATACTACAATATTAATAATATACAAATCATACGCACAATGGAAATTAAAATAATATTTGATGTAAAATTGAAATATGATTAAAGAACCTGAATATGCAGCTTTATTAAAATACAGACGTAACGGATTGACTGAACAAATCCATTATGGCGTTATTTTGCATATGAATAAAGACGGAATAATAAGTAAAATCGGTGAAGATAAGGGGTATAAATTTTATCATCGTTCTTGTATGAAGCCGCTTCAAGTTTCTCCTCTTATTGATTTGGCATTGGATAAAAAATATAATCTTTCCGAAGAAGAAATTGCGGTTTGCTGTGCTTCGCATACAGGAGATTTATATCATCAGGAAATTATAAAAAATATTTTGAAAAAGGCAGGTTTTTCCGAGGATGATTTACTTTGCCATCCGCATGAACCTTTAAGCAAAGACGAGCAAAATCGATTAATAAAAAATAATCTGGAAATCCAAAAACTTCATAATAACTGTTCAGGCAAGCATTCTGCCATGTTGTTAATATGTAAAGAATTGGGTTTTAATACAAAAAATTATAAGGATTTTGAAAACCCTTTATCGGACTTCATTATAAAACAAGTATGTAATCTTTGCGAAGTTGATAAAAAAGAAATTGTAATAAGCAAAGACGGATGCGGACTTCCCGTCACAGCAACAACATTAGAAGCATTAGGCAGGGGGTTTTTAAATCTTTTTTGCGACAATAAATATGAAAAAATAAAATCGGCATTTTTAAATAATCCATATGTAATCGGAGGAAAAAACAGGCTTGATTCCGAAATAATTAATGCATCTGGAAATTTAATTGCAAAAGTCGGAGCCTGCGGATTATGTGTTGTTATTAATACTCAAAAACAAGAATGTATTGTTGTTAAAATTGCGGATTCAAATATGGATGCAAGAAGTATTGTTACAATTGATACTTTATTGCAATTAAAATGGCCGGAAAATGATAATTTTACCGACCAAATAAAAAATATATATTGTAAGGATATTATTTCTCAAGATAATACTCTTCTTGGGGACATATACAGTTGTTTTGATATTGATTAACCAAAGGTTTTGAATGTATCTTCAATATTTTTACTGATAACTTGTTTTATGGAATCAAGTTCTTTTTCAACTGCACTTTGCTGTGTTTGAACCTGCTCTAATCTTAATTCAAGAACTTTATCTCTTGCATTAATTTCAGCCATAGCATCTTCGTATTCGGCTTCAGCTTGTGCATCATCGCTTTCGTCACTGATTTCTACAATTCTGCTTGACCCTTGCCATACAAGATCATTCCACTTTTTAGCTTCAGTATCTTCTTTTTGGATAAGCCATTGACCTGAGGTTAACATTTTGTATAAAAAGTCTTTATCTAGACATCTTTCATCAGTTGTTGTACGTATGTGGTTTGACGGATGTTGTTTATTATATTCGGCAACTTCATCACTGTATAAACTTACATTTACAACTCCTGTTTTGTCGCCTGTATATTGCTCGTTATAGAATTTGATTGCGGCTTCCCAAGATGTACCGAAGGATGCTTTTTGTTCATCATCCAAGTCGGACATATATGTGTTAATGAAATCCGAAAGATTATAAAAATATTTATTTTCAGGATCTTTTTCTCCGTCTTGAGTGGTTACTTTTACATAATCGCCCGGAATAATTTCATTTCCGTCTAAATCTACAAGTTTTAGACCTAATCCGCCGCCGGTTGTTTGTGCTGCCTGTGTCAAAGTTTGATAAGTTAACGGTTGATTTGAAGGTTCTCCGTTTTCGTTAAGTAATACCGCCGTCAACATCCTGTTACTCATTGCCGCATTATATTTCTCCGCAATTTCCTGTGTTGATTGAGCCAGAGCAACTCTTTGCTGTGATATTTGTTGTGCCTCATATATCAGGTCGCTATTTCTGGCGGTGAGGCATAAATAACGTCCCTGTGATGCTGCCAATCCCATAGTTTGAACTCCTTACATATATCTTGTATTAACTATGTCGGCAGAATTATCAAATATCTTGAGGCTTTTTTAATACTTATGTAACATTTCTTAATATATGAATTATGAATTAAAAAATTAACCTATATCCCATCTTCCGCAAGTACCGCCCCAACGAGCGATAATTTTATCATTTTTATTTTGCAGTTCGGTGGAGGTTATTTCGCCTTCTACAATTGTTATTACTTCACAGTTGTTTGAACATCCGCTGCATTGATTAGTATATGAATTGAATTCCATATCACCTACTGCAAAACCTTTAAATTTGGTTGGGGTGCTGTTGAACTGATGATTTTCCATTGCAAGTAATGCTGCTCCGATTGCTCCCATAGTTTGGTGATTATCGGGAACAACTATTTTTGTATTCAATGCTTCTTCAAATGCTTTTACCATACCGGAATTTGTTGCAACACCGCCTTGGAAAGTTACGATAGGAAGAAGCTCTTTCCCTAATGCTAAATTGCTTAAATAGTTTCTTACAAGTGCCTGACACAAACCGTACAATAAATCCTCAACAGGGTAGCCTAATTGTTGTTTATGAATTAAATCGCTTTCAGCAAATACACCGCATCTTCCTGCAATTCTGGCAGGAGATTTTGATTGAAGTGCTATTTCACCAAAATTTTGAATAGGAACATTAAGTCTTGATGCCTGCTGGTCTAAGAAACTTCCCGTTCCTGCGGCACATACGGTATTCATTGCAAAATCGGTTACGATACCGTCTCTGAGAATAATAATTTTACTGTCTTGACCGCCGATTTCCAATATTGTTTGGACTCCAGGAACATATGTGCTTGCGGCAACGGCATGCGCTGTAATTTCATTTTTTATAACATCCGCACCAACTAATGCGCCTGCTAAATTTCTGCCGGAGCCTGTTGTTCCTACACCCAATATATTATATTCTTGCTTTGCTTGCTGTATTAAATGTTTTAAAGATGTCTGAACTGCAACTACAGGTTTTCCTGCTGTTCTTGTCATATATCCGTCTATAAAATTTCCGTTTTCATCTACTATTGCTGCTTTTGTTGTTACGGAACCAACATCTATTCCCAAATATGAATTTAAAGACATTAAATATCCCTCTTTGTCTGTTTATAACTATTCTACTAAAAACATAAACAATATTGTAAAAATATATAAATAATTATAGAAAAAATAACAATTTTCATTTATGTTTATCATTATATTCAATTGGTAAGGGCAGGTATTTTATGTTTAAATGAATAATATTTTTTCATACTATACAAAATATAGAGAGCACATAAGTGCTTATAATAAGTGGAATCAGGAGTTAGATAACGGTAGAAAGTCTTCTGAAAATTTTGTTGCCGATAAAAATTCATTAAAAAATAAAGCTAAAGCAATAGCAGAACCCTTGCTGCTTTTGGATAAATATGAGCATGAAAAAGCCGAAGATTCGGAAACCTTTTATCAAACTTGTAATATAGAGCTCATGTCTTTGACAACAGCTTTGGTTGCATTACCTGCAACGATAACAAAAATTATACCTTTTTTGAATAAAAAAGCAGCTAAATATGATGTCGCAAAAAAAGCATCAGAGCTTTTAACAAAGTATAAAGATAAAGTAATAACAGTATTTAATAAAAAAATGCCTCTGCCTAAAGCAGCAACAGCTGTTTCTGCAATTGCTGCCGGATTATTTTTTGCCCGCGGTATAAAAAGATCTATGAAATCACAACTTGGACTTATAAGAAAAGCAAGTTTTGATGCTACACAAAATATTGTAAATGATTCCAACATGTATGCTGTTTTGACTCCCGAACAAGAACAAAAAGTTCAGAAAATAGTTAAGGATGAAGAAACTCAGCAATCACAGTTAGTAGAACGATTAAAAGATAAAGTAAGTCTTTCTACTACTTTTCAGTCCGTAAATGATTATTCTAAAAATAATTCCGTATATTTGCATGACAAAGATAAATATATGCAATCTATTTATAAAGAGCCAAACGGTAGTATTTCTCCCGAAGAATTAAAAAGTGCAAAAGAAGATAAAATACTGTTTGAAAATCTTGTAAAAAATGTGGAACATGACGTTTTAGAACCGTTGAGAAAAGTGGAAACTGCCGCAAATATCACGTATTCTGCGATGTTTACAGGAGGCTTTCTTGAATATTTAATATCGGATAAATTGGTAGATGTATTAGGTATAAAAAATAAAAAATTAGCATTTGGAATTAAAATAGGTGTGCCTTTATTAACATATTTAATACTGAATAAAAATATTTCGGATATTGAAAACAAGGCTATACTTGCTACTAAATATAAACAATTAAAACAGTTTACGGAAAATCCTGAGCGATATGAAAATCCGGACAGAAACAAAAAACAATCACCAATAGAATTTTTCAAGAATGTTCGGAAGGATATGAAAGATTATGAAAAATTTTCAAAAACAGAGCTTCCTAAAATTGAAGAACGTCTTGCCGCAAAGAAACAAATTAAATTAACTCCGAAGCAGGAAATAGAAGCAAAACGTTTGCAAAAAAATACAGCAATGGTTATAAATAACCAAAGAGAAAGATTGTACGAGCAATCAGTCGGAATTAAATCATTATCCGAGACTATTCTTGGCCCGTTAGATATTGTTGCGACTGCTGTTGGCGGGTATATAGGTCATCAATTATCGAAAGTATGCAGGAATAAAACTTTATCAGGTATGTTAACAGGACTTGGTGCTGTAGTTGCATTTATACCGGCAGCTATTGTTGAAGCCAAACTTACAAAACAACAGAAATTATCTGAAAAAATTTCTGTTATGTTATCTTTAAATGATATGCAAAATATCAAAAAGTTTGCTTATCCTGTTAATTCAAATAATGATAATCAAAATATATTAATAAAGAAAAAAACATCCGTATTTAATGACTTTATAAAATAAATGTAGAAATCATTAATTAAATAATGTTTTATAACTTTAAATATTTTTCATAGTTTTCATTTAAATCGGCATCAAGTCTTTGCATTTCTTTTTCAATTTTTTCACACCATGCTTTTGTTTGTTCTTTATCAAGTTCAGCAGGGATATATATAGGATCACCATACAAAGCTATTGTTTTACAAGGACCAACCGGAAATTGAAACTTATCCCAAGAATTAATTGTAATAAAAGTTTTGCTTTTTGATGCCCATGCAACAGGGACAATCGGGACTCCGGTGAGCTTTGAAATGTTAACTATTCCGTCTTTAACTTTGCCCATAGGTCCTCTTGGGCCGTCTACCATTATAGCTATGGAATTCCCTTCTTTTAATTTTTCTATCAGTTCTAAAGATGCAGCAACACCTCGTCTTTTTGTCGAACCTCTGACTGATTTTATATTTACTATTTCAGCCGCTTTTGCAATTATTTCGCCGTCATTAGATGCACTTATTAATGCATAAAATTTTGATTTATCTTTTACTCCGTATACCAAAAATTGATGTCTGTGCCACATCGAAAAGATAAACTGTTCTTTAGGATAATTAATGTGCTTTATCCTCAAAAAAAGTTGTTCGGTTAAGAAAAAGGTTTTTAATAAAAAAATAAAAAAATTTATTTTTAAGTTTTCTTTAAATTCCCTATTTTGTTGAGCCACTTACAACAATCTCCCTGATAAAAAAGAGTACGTCTGTTTTGGCGTACTCTTCTAAAATATTAACAATTATTGAAGGTTTTCTTTTACTTCCGCTGCAACATTCTTTGAATCAAGTTTTATACTTGGTCCCATAGTTGTTGTTATATATACGGATTTCAAGTAAATACCTTTAGATGATGACGGTTTTGCTCTTAAAACAGCATCTGCTAAAGTAATATAGTTTTTCATCAAATCATCGGTAGAGAATTGAATTTTGCCGATTGGAACGTGAATCATACCTTGTTTATCAGCTCTGAATTCAACTTTACCTGCTTTAGCATCTTTAACTGCTTTTGCTACTTCAAGAGTAACTGTTCCTGTTTTAGGGTTAGGCATTAAACCTTTAGGTCCTAAAACACGACCTAATTTACCTAACATACCCATACAATCAGGTGTTGCAATTAAAGTATCAAATTCAAACCATCCGCCTGCAATTTTATCAATAACTTCTTCTGCACCTGCTTCGTCAGCTCCTGCTTCTTTTGCTTCGGTTGCTTTTGCACCCTTTGCAATAACGCATACTCTTACGGTCTTACCTAAACCTGCAGGTAATACTGTTGTTGAACGAACTTGCTGGTCTGCGTGTTTTACATCAATACCTAAAGACATATGGCATTCAACGGTTTCATTGAATTTGCATGTTTCTTTTGATACTTCTTGTAATTTTTCTATTGCTTCTTTAGCATTGCATGGTTGGTTGAAACCTTCCATCATTTCTGCTATTTTCTTTTGTTTTTTTGTTAATTTTGACATTTTTTCTCCTTTTGTGGTCATAACGCAATTAAGCTTCCACGTTTCTAATCAATCTTTATAGCTGTTAGTCAGCTACCGTAACACCCATTGCTCTGCAAGAACCTTTAATCATTTCAACAGCAGCTTCAAGTGTTGTTGCGTTAAGGTCTTCCATTTTCATTTTTGCAATTTCTTCAAGTTGAGCGTGAGTAATTTGTCCAACTTTAGTTTTGTTCGGTGCAGCGCTTCCTTTTGCAAGGTTGATTGCTTTTTTAATCAATACTGCTGCCGGAGGTGATTTTGTTACGAATGAAAATGATCTGTCTTCGTATACATCAATTACTACAGGAATGATGTATCCTGCTTGAGATTCTGTTTTTGCATTAAATTGCTTACAGAAATCCATAATGTTTACACCGTGCTGACCTAAAGCAGGACCAACAGGTGGTGATGGGTTTGCTTTACCAGCTTGAATTTGTAGTTTAATCTTTCCTACAACTTTCTTTGCCATTTTTGTTTCTCCTTTCGTGGTACTGGCGGAACTTCCGTTCCTTCCACTGTTTTTGTATTATTTATCATTTTGTTTTCAAGTCTGTTCGGCTTTACCACAGCTTTATTCTGTGCAAAAACCGTTATATTTTTTGTATTTGTTTGTATTCAAGTTCAACAGGTGTTTCACGTCCGAATATTGATACCATTGCTCTTAATTTTGACTTATCAGGATATACTTCCGTAATATCACCGATAAATTCAGAGAACGGACCTGAAATAATTCTGACTTTATCTCCTGCTTTAACATCAAGTTCAACTTTTGAAACTTGATTTTGTGTTTTATGGATAATTTTCTTGATTTCACTTTCTTTTGCAGGTATCGGTTTCTTTGCTGAACCTACAAATTTGGTTACGCCTGCTGTATGTCTTACAACATACCAAGAATCATCATCCATTATCATTTCTACAAGAACGTAGCCCGGAAATATTTTTTCTTCTCTGTCTGTCTTTTTTCCGTCTTTCATTTTTGTAACTGTTTTTTGGGGAACTTCTATTCTGAATATTTTGTCACCCATGTTCATATACTCTATACGTTTTTCAAGGTTTACTTTTACCTTGTTTTCATGACCTGAATATGTATGAACAATATACCATCTCTTTTGAGGAGCTTTAGGTTCTTTTACTGCTTCTTTAAATTCAGCATCTTTCTCGGAGAGCAATTCTTCTTTTTTCGAAGTCTTTTCTTCCTTTACAATACCTTCTTGTCCTAATTCCATATCTGATAAATGTTCTACAATCTCATTCTTATCTTTTGTCATTATTTGTGATTTCCTATCTTTTAATTATTGTTTTGAATTATATTAATCTCAAAAATTTTAAAATTGCTTTAAATATAATATCAAGTCCGTATACATATGTTGTAAAAACAAAAACAACGGCCAATACTATTAGTGTTTGTGCAAAAACTTGTCTTCTTTCCGGCCAAGTGATTTTGCCCCATTCTGCTTTTACGCCTTTAAAATATGTTGTTATTTTTTCCATTTCTTTCCTTTTTATAATTCGCGCCCTGAAGGACTCGAACCCTCGACATCCGGTTTTGGAGACCGACGTTCTACCAACTGAACTAAGGACGCAATTATAAGTCCTTATTTTGTTTCTTTGTGTGATGTATGTTTTTGGCAGAACGGACAA
>JAEELO010000045.1 GCA_016282705.1 Candidatus Gastranaerophilales bacterium
ACTGCTAATACAGATGAAGAAGCAAGAGCTTTATTAAAAGCACTTGGAATGCCATTTAAAAAATAAAAGGAGTATACAACGTGGCTAAGAAAGCAATGATAAACAAAGAGCAAAGAAGAGAAGCTTTAGCAGCTCAAGGTAAATACCCTAGAGTAAGATTACATAACAGATGCTCAATCTGCGGACGTCCTCACGGATTTCACAGAGATTTCGGTATTTGCAGAATCTGCTTAAGAAAGATGGCTCATCAAGGTTTATTACCCGGTGTAGTTAAAGCAAGCTGGTAGTGAAATTTCGAACGGATAACATCCTGTTTTCGAAAGCCGAAGTGTGGACAGGCGAAGCCTAACAAACGACAGGCCGAAGCAGAAAGAAATTTCAAGAGACGGTTTTTATAAAGCAAAAACCAAGACAGAAAAATTCAATATAAAAATATAAACAGAGCTTTTCTATACTGTTCGATAAATTTGAATAAGTAGTAAAAAGAGTAAAGGAAATAAAAATGAATACAGATCCGATAGCAGATATGCTAACAAGAATCAGAAATGCTAATATGGTGGCTTTAACAGAAGTTGATATGCCGAGTTCAAAATTAAAAGTTGAATTAGCAAAATTACTAAAGTCAGAAGGTTATGTTGAAGACTATGCTGTTGTTGAAAAAGAAGGCAGTGTATTCAAAACATTAAAGATTACATTAAAATATGATGAAAAATCAAAACCTGTAATTTCAAACTTAAAAAGAGTTTCAAGACCGGGTTTAAGAAATTATTGTAAAGCAAAAGACATACCACAAGTATTAGGCGGTATGGGTATAGCAATCATATCAACAAGTAAAGGTTTATTAACCGACAGAAAAGCAAAGAAAGAAAATGTCGGTGGCGAAATCCTTTGCTACGTTTGGTAGTGGTTTTTTGCGCTGGCTGACCGAGTGAAACGAGGAAATGCCTAAGTAACAGAGTACCGAAATGACGACAGGCAAAGCCGAAGGAATGGCAGGTACGAGTGAAACAAAAACCAAGATTAAAGAAAATTTTAAGAAGCGAAATAAACACAGTAAATAATTAAAATTGGAGATAAAAAAATGTCACGTATAGGTAAATTACCTGTAGAAATCCCGGCAGGGGTTGAGGTAACAATAGAAGGACAAACATTAACGGCAAAAGGACCTTTAGGTACTGAAACTGTTACAATTCGTCCTGAAATCAAAATGGAAAAGAAAGATAATACAGTAGTATTAACAAGAGAAAACGATGAAAGAAAATCCCGTTCATTGCATGGTTTATCAAGAACATTAGTAAACAATGCAGTACACGGTGTAAAAAGCGGATTTACAAAGAAACTTGAAATCGTAGGTGTTGGTTATCGTGCAGCAATGCAAGGCAACACATTAAACTTAGCTTTAGGCTATTCACATCCGATAGATATCGTAGCACCGGAAGGCATTAAAATTGCAGTTGATCAAAACACAAAAATTACAATTACCGGTCCGAATAAACAAACAGTAGGTGATATTGCCGCATTAATCAGAAGCAAGAGACCGCCTGAAGTTTATAAAGGTAAAGGTATTAAATACGAAGGCGAACACATCAGAAGAAAAGCCGGTAAGACAGGTAAGAAATAACGGAATTTCCGCAGGGCGATGTCGAACGAAGTGAGCAAACCCGAAGTAATCGAAAACCGTAATGAACGACAACGAAGTAAGTGAATGACAGGTTTTCGTGGAGGAAATTTCAAGACAACGGAATTTCCGCAGGGCGATGTCGAACGAGTCCGAATATGTGAGGGCAAGGTGAGTGACAAGCGATAGCAAAACGAACCGCTTGCCCGAGAGAAAGGAAAATCCAATACACAAAATAGCGAATATAAATACAAGAAAGCCAATATAAACCCTTGATTATACGCAGGAAAGCAGTCAAGAAGGTTTGGGTGAAAGGAAAGAAAAATGATAAAACCAACAAACAAAAAAGAAGCAACACAAAAACGTCACAAAAGAATAAGAGCAAAATTATCAGGTACAACTGAATCTCCGCGTTTAGCAGTGTACAGAAGTACAAAGCACATTTATGCTCAAATTATAGATGATGTTAAAGGTGTAACAATAGTATCTGCTTCATCAGTAGATAAAGATTTAAGAAAAGATTTAAGCCACGGCGGTAATGTTGAATCTGCAAAAGCAGTAGGCGAAGCAATCGCAAAGAAAGCATTAAAAGCAGGTGTTAAAGACGTTGTATTTGACAGAGGCGGTTTCTTATATCATGGAAGAGTAGCAGCATTAGCAGATGCAGCAAGAGAAGCAGGACTAAACTTCTAATTTAAAATTTTAAATAGAAAAAGACATCGGATAATACCGATGTCTTTTTTTCATAATTAATTATTATTTTTTCTGAACTTCTTGGTTGTTTTGAATTTGTTGTTTTTGCTGTTTGCCATGTACTATTTTATCTCTTAATTTAACTGCGAAATGGGCACCAATACCGCTTCCTACTGCCAGAATAGCATAGGTTGCAAATCCTAAAAGATTTGATTTATCAACTTTTTTAACTAAATCAGGTGATAAAAGTTTTGAAGCTAATTTGTGTCCTTTAATAGAAGCTAAACCTTCTTCAATAACAGTTGGTAAAAATGAAGCAAAAGTTAATTTGCCGGCATTCTTTTTAATAAAATCAGTAGATTTATCAATAAAGTTTTTTGGCTGTTCTCCTTCTTCTTTTTTATTTTTAAATAAACCAATAGCCAAAATTGGTAGTGCAAGTATTGAAGCACCACGAGCTTTTTGTAATATAGCTCCTATTTTACTTAAATTAGCATTCATAGCATGACCTGCTTCGTGAAAAGCAGCCAGATTAAGTCCATTTTGTGGTAAAACAATATTTTTAGATGCAGATGCATAAAAAGCATTACCACCGGTTGTAACTGCATTAACTTGGGCTGCAACAAGTTGATCCTTTATTTTTTTAGGAAGAAATTTTGAAAGTTTGGTTTTTCCCAATTCTTTTTCTAATATTTCATGTATTTTATCCATATTAGTAAATTTTGCTTTTACAACTTTAACACCCTTGTCAGTAAGTCCTGCAGTTTCAACTAACTTATTTGTAGCTTTATTAACAATTTCAAGTTGATCTTTTGTTAATTGTTGACTAATATCTTGCATCGAACCAATAATTTTTGGATTAATAGCCATTAAAGGAACGTTCTTTGTTGCATTAAAAACTGCTCCACCTGCAAGTACACCACCGGCAACTTTGCCTAAAGACCCTTTTTTAGTTTTTTCCTGTGGAATCTGATTATTTACATTAATTCCATAAATTTCCGTCATTCCTATTCCCCCCAAATTAACCTATATATGATTAAAAAAATATTTTTATAAAATATTTACAAAAAAAAAAATAAATATTAAATATTATTAATATAGTAAATATATTTAAAATGGATGATTGTTCAAATATTCTCTTCGATTAAAGAAACAATAGGTCAGGCATTGCCTGATAAAAGGCATAAAAATCATTTTAACCTTGAACCCTGATAAGAGTTTCGTTCTTCAAGCAGTTTATCTATTTTATTTAAGACTACAAATTTTTTACTTAGCCAACCCGGGGCGAGCATGTTTGGTTTTAATCCGTTACCGGCAAGGCGGTGAATGGTTACCTCAGGCGGTAAAAGTTCAAGGAAATCACAGGCGGTTTGTACATATTCATCTTCTTCCATCATCGGTATTTTGCCTTGGTAATAGAGTTTTACAAGACGAGTGTTGTTTAAAACGCATAAAAGATGTATTTTAACACCGTTTACTCCTAAATCACCCAGTACTTTTGCTGTTTCCATCATGTCGTCATGGGTTTCATTCGGCAGACCGAGAATTACGTGTGCACAAACATTTATGTTTCTTTTTTGAGTTTCTTTTAATGCTTTTACAAAGGTTTCAAACGAATGCCCCCTATTAATGAATTTAAGCGATTTCTCATGAATGCTTTGAAGTCCGTATTCAAGCCATATATAATGATTTTGTGTATAATCGGAAATCAAATCCAGTTTTTCATCATCAACGCAATCAGGGCGAGTACCTATGTTCATTCCTATAACATCTTCATGGCTTAATGCTTGGTCATATATGTTTTTTAGTTCGTTAACGGGTTTATATGTATTTGTATAAGCCTGAAAATAAGCAAGAAATTTTTCCGCCTTGTATTTTTCTTTGGAAAGAGCAATGCCGCAATCAAGCTGTTCTTTGATGGAAATATTATTAGGATACAGCTGCGAAAAACTTCCTCCGCCGTCACAAAAAATGCAGCCTTCATTGGAGATTGTACCATCGCGATTCGGACATGTAAAACCGGCATCAAGCGTAACTTTATATACTTTAACTCCGTATATGTTTCTAAGATGGTCGCTGAAACGATTATACCTTCTTTTTGTGTTATAAAAGAACATTATTCTTGAGGCTGCTGATTTTCGTCAGCGGGATATACATAATGTTCACCGCAATTAGGACAAATTACTTCTTGCTGTTTGCCGTCTTCAAGTTTTGCAACTTCAAACAAACATTTACATCCGGATTGAACGCATCTTATTGCCCATGTAGGTCTAACAATTCTAGCCATAAAAAATTCCCTTAAAAATCTAAAAATTATTATATATATTATAATAATTTATGAAATATAGCAAATCATTAACTTTTTTTAACAGGCTAAAGTGTTGATTTTTCGGCAAAAACCGATAATTATATCAAATAAAACGAAAAAAATATTAAAAAAACATGTTGAAATTTATTTTTTTCTATTTTAGAATATCTGAGTGGCTAATAACCGCATAGTCGAGTTTGGAATAATAAGAGAACAGATTTAGACTATATGTCATCGGACATTAAATTTGCTATCGCAAAAATTATTGACAACAAAAGTTTAAGTGTTAGCATGGGAAATGTCGCAAAGATGCGATTGAACATTGACAAGAGAATAGAATTGAAGACGATAAAGAAATACCTGTTGATTTTGAGAAAAATGAGACGGACGAAACGAAACGAGTCGAGCGTTCCTTAAGCCGGAAG
>JAEELO010000046.1 GCA_016282705.1 Candidatus Gastranaerophilales bacterium
AGGACTCTCAAATGAGAGTCTTTGTGCGTCATAGTAATATTGTTATATTATCAAAAGAAGAAGATAAAGAGTTCATAATTAATAACCTACTACTATTGTAGTATATAATTTTATTTTAAACCTGTCAAGAAATATATTATTATAATTAATATTGCTTAACATTATATGTTTTAAACTCAATTATTTCTCTCATATATACTTTATATATGTATGAGCGGGAAAGATTACAGTATTGACATTCTCCCAAAAAGAGTTGCCAATTACGCTAAAAATACGGGGATATATTTTACAAAGCAGACACCGGATATAAAATTCGCGGCGTTATCTTTGATGTCGATTTATGACATGACGCCAATAAATAAGGTGGTATCCAATCATTTCAACGGTGCTATTGAGCAAAATGAATTTGGTGATACTAAAGAAGAATATGAAGCAACTATAAGAGAAATAAAGAAGGATGCAAAAGCTTCAGGAAGAGATTTTTCTAACATAAATTTCCCGTCATATGAAGAAATGTGTAAATTCGTTGATAAACAAGGAATAGAATATGAAGAACTTGAGGCGTTTATGACTCCTCATAGGTCTGTAGAGGCGGAAATAGGACTTGAAGATATAAAATACAGAATT
The DNA here is from genome assembly GCA_016282705.1 of Candidatus Gastranaerophilales bacterium. Classification (GTDB taxonomy): domain Bacteria; phylum Cyanobacteriota; class Vampirovibrionia; order Gastranaerophilales; family Gastranaerophilaceae; genus Avigastranaerophilus. The sequence goes on from JAEELO010000046.1 coordinate 628, forward strand.
ATATCAAATGTTCCCGGTCAGGAAGTCAGATCTTACGAAAATGGTGTTACTGTTGAAATTTACAGAAAAAACGGGGGTATCTACAAGATTAGTAAGTATGATCCGATTACTGCTATTTCTGTGAATAAGTACTTTTCACCTAAAACGGGCGTATTACTTTCATACGTAGAAAGAAATGGTGATAATTATAAGTATTACGACCGGAATGGAAATAATAGCATCAGTAATAAGGATTTTGATCTTGTTATGAAGCTCTATACCGAACTTAATAAAAGGAATTTCCTGAATCTCCCGGTTAAATCTGATAAACTTGAAAGTTTACTTTCGCAAATTACAAATAAAAATGCCTATGAGATTGCAGAATGTTACTATGATATGACCGGCAGCAGTCTTTTTGATGATATATATAATGAATCAAGCCAAAATACTTTATTGTCAAATCTTGGTTTTGGTGAAAAGAAAACAGAAGTTTTAGCCATTGACCTGTTGGTTAAAATGTCACATTACTATGAACAGGGAACTTCAATACCGAATTTTTCAAAATTTACAAAAGATTGTGATTTATACTGGATTGTCGAACTATTAGATGACTTATGTAAAAATGACAAAGAAGAAGAAGTTATTGATGAAATACGTAATCTAATTAGTGTATGGCCGGATTTAACAGGTCGAAATAATCTAATTGGTGATATTGAAAATTCTGATATCCCCAAAGAAAAGAAAGTTGAATACAGACGCATATTTGATTTGTATGCCGATAAATATTTTAATGCGTATGACCCGCATTTAACTATTGAAAATTCACAGGTTAACAACGAATATCACACCGGTGACGAATATGAGATTAAATACGACAACGACTTGGTATACATTAAAAATAAGACTAAGGATACCGAATCTAAAATTGATATGAATAAATTGTTCAGCAGAATGTCACAAATTGATAAAAGAATTATCAGACAAGTTATGCAGACCCTGCCTGGAGAAGTTTTAGATGACCTTAGCAAAGAACTTGATGCCGTATTATCTTCAAAAGACTGGAATATGCGTATATATAAAGCAAATAGCGATTTTGTTGCCTCAGGATTTTATAAATCTTCAACTGATACAATAATAATGGATGTTTCATCTGCCGAAACATTAGTACACGAATTAGGACACGCTATTGATAGCGGAACAGACGGCAAGTTTTGCAGTGATGATAAAGATTTCAACGCTATCTTTGAAGAAGAGTTAGCTGAATATAAAAATAAAAATTTCACTCAATATAGTTTTGAAAAAGGTTATGAAAACAAAGAAAAGACAAGTAATTATGCAACGGCAACGCCAAAAGAGATGTTTGCTGAGTGTTATACTATTTTGATGCTTGGGGAAAGCAATTCTAAGAAAGTTATAATTGCACATTTCCCAAGATGTTTAAAAGAAGTTGAAAATATAATAAATAAGAGAAGAAGTGAGCCGGATAATAACAGACACAGCAAGCTTCGTTATTAATTGATTAATATTCCTTAATAATTTTCCCTATAGCTATCAAAATTATTGTTTATGGGTGTTAATATTTGTGTGTATAATTAAACAAAGGAAAGTTGGTATGGAAGTATATTCAATAGGAACCCCAAATAGTACCCCTAATTTTGGAATGGCATTACGTATTGACCCAAATGCAGAAGATTTTATTAAAGCTTTACCGGCAAAAGAAAGAGCATACCTGAAGAGCATTGGAAAAAGAATTGCTCATTCAAGAAATAATATTGATATTCTTGCAAATGGTGAGGTCAGCTATTCTTGGACTCCCAGGAAAGAAGAAATCCACCTGGTAGATTCTGCCAGTGATTCGGCGGATAATTTGCTCAATAAAAGGGTAAGAAAAGAGATGACCGCAGGTGAAAAATTAGACATTATTGTTGATTCCTTTGGCGTTTTATTTAAATCGTTAATGATAAAGCTGTCATTTTGGAAATCGAAATTTATGAGATCGTTACAGATTGGTGAACAGTATGTAAAAGGTGCTGATTTCTATGATTCTGTATACCAAGCAGCAAAGACGAGATTAGATATAATGGATGAACATGCTGTCAAAGATGCAAAAAATATAATTAAAGATTTTAAAGATTAATTTATCAATAAAAA
>JAEELO010000047.1 GCA_016282705.1 Candidatus Gastranaerophilales bacterium
ATTTTTTGGGACTATTTGTAATTTTAGTCCCTTTCTGGTCTTTTGGGGCAATTTTTGACAATTTTTCATTAAATAAATTCCGGAAACGCATTAAAAAAGAGCCTTTCTGCTCTTTCGTTAAAAATAGAGGCGGGATTCGTCTCTTGCTAGTTCTCAATAAACGGCGTTTCGTGTCGAAACGTCATCCGTTCTGCCGCTTTAGCCTCTGCTCACTCGCGCAACCCACGAAAATATGTCTTAAAATCAACACACTCACAAAATAAAAGCCTGTAGGTTGGGCATACTTGCCTAACAATAAATAAAAAAGTCATTGTGTGGGTAGAACCCCCCAACCTGCTAACTACTCGGCAATAAGCTAATTAAAATATCTTTCTTCCATTAGTTTCATTAACTCGGATTTTTTCATATTATTGGTACCGAATAATTTCATTTCTTCCTTATTTGAAGGATTTAACAGAGTTACATCATATGTTCCGTCACTTTTTGGAACGACAAAACCCGAACATAAATCAGGATTCATAAAAAATTCTTCTTTTGATAAATTTATTACGGCTTCCGGTTTTGCAGCTAAATCTCTTATTAAAATTACCTGATATGAACCGTCAGTATTATTTTTAACAATAGCTTTTCCGCCATCCAATTCATTTCTGAAAACATAACCTCCGTTAGGTAATGTTGCCCCTTTCTTCATTTGTATATCTAACAGTTCATCCGGTGACGGTACTTTTATATTTTGGTAATATGCCGCTACATTTGCTGCAGAAGCTTTTGCTTTAGGCTTAGGTGCTTCTTGCACTGTTGCCTGATTTGTCGGTTTTACAGGTGTATTTTCAGTTTTCTTTATACTTGCATTTGGAACAAGATAATTACCTTGTATACTTTCCATATAAAATCCTCAATAAATGCTTACATTATTATAAAAAAATAATAATCAGCAAAATTGCCTCTAATTTATGTTGGGTTTTACCAAAACACTAAAAAATACCTGTGAAAAATTCCTTGCAGTTTGACTTATAAGAATAGTTAGTATGACTATTTCATGGTGCGGGAGACGAAAAACGAACCCGTTAATCTGATTATTAAGTCGTAGTGTGGGGTTTATCTGTTCGCGGTTTTGATTTGAGTAAATTTCTATTTTCTTTCACCCGAAATGATTATCCGTAGGAAAATAAATTTCAGTTTTATAATAAATTATCACTATAATTTTATAAAAATAACAGACAAAATTCTGACTTTTTAAATATGGTTGATATGGTGATGAAGGGATAATTATTTATTGTCAGGCATTGCCTGACCTACCTGCTTTCCATATAAAATCCTCAATAAATGCTTACATTATTATAAAAAAATAATAATCAGCAAAATTGCCTCTAATTTATGTTGGGTGTAAAGTTTCACTTCAGATGATTATTTCTTTCACCTAAAATGATTATTCGTTGGGAAATTAATTTTAATTTTTTGTACTAATGTTTTCGATAAAAATCTTTTTTAAATCGATAATCAGGTAAATTACTGTGACTATAATCCGAAAAAGATATTTCATTAATACTTAAAAATTTAGCAGTAGTATTAAAACCTTTTTCATCGGTTACCCATATAGTTTTATCAATATTTGATTCGTATATATCATTTACTTTAAAAGAAAATATTTGCCCCTCGTATTGATAGGATATAATTGCATAACGATGTTTATTGTTTGATTTTGATTTAGAACTCTTGTTATTTGGCTTAGAACCGCTCCCTATACTTCCGATAATAGCAACAATAGCTAAAATACCACATAAACTATAAAATATTAAGTTCATTATCCACTTAATTATGTTTTTTACTAAAGTCACAAATCCTATCCAAATATTATTTATGCCAGTTGAAATAGAACTTGTGTTAAAGTGAAAAGAATTAGCTGAAGAAAAAGATAAATAACAAAATATCATTACTAAAGATAAATAAGCGACTAATAGTAACAATATACATATTTTTGTATCAAAATCATTTTTTAAACCTGAATATTTATTAAACTTAATTTTTGAAAAACAAATTAAATGTAAATCTATCAAGTTCCATATTATAGAAATTAAAGAACCTATCCCACTAATAAATAATAATAATTTAATCAGACCTTTCTTGTAATCTTTTATATAAAAGTCAGAAATACCTATATGCCCAAGAAAAAATGCAGTTAGAGCAACGGATTTTCTAGTAATATTTCTATCTAATATTTTATTATCTGAATCTGTAAAATCGTTATACAGTATTTGAAAAAAATCATAAATAGCCCATATCGCAGCAATTGGTAAACCTATGACTGATAACGATAATACAAGTTGAATTATTGCAGTTTTATTTCTGCGAGTGTAAAATCTATGCAAGCCTAAATAACCACCAAATTCACATAATAAAAGTGTTTTTACCCACGACTTATCACTTGTTATGTCTTTATATGCGTCTCTAAACTCGCTTAAAATTTTATCGTTTAACATTAGTTTTACACCCTTTTAATATAAAAGATTTAGTTACAATTCATTCCAAAAGTTTTAGTTTTTAAAACATTTTTCCAATAACTTTCTCTCTGCAATATATATTCTTGATTAGTTTTAATATCAAAAATTTCTAGTATAGAATAAGTAAAATTATTTATAATTCTATCTTTATTATTATTTTTCATATCTTCAAAAATTTTATTTCCGCCTGTAAGGTTATTAATGTTTGCATATGAAGACCACCTTTGCCAAATACCATCATTCCCACTTGCTGAACCAATATATAGTTCCCCATTAGATGTATCTGTAATAACATAAATTCCTTTTACTTTTGATAAAGCATTTTTCCAAGTTGGTTCTTCATTTTTTATTATATATTGCATTTCTTTATGGGTTAGCAATATATTATTATATCCCATAAAATTCCCTAATTTTGTTGAAGGAGCAACTTCATAGACTTCAGGTTCTAAATTGTCATCAATATTTGAATATTTTCTAAGGTATATATCTCGTCCTATTGGCTTTTTTAGTTTTATTATTAAACGTTTAATATAGTCTTTATAAAAATCTGTCAATACAAGGTTGTATCCAACAGTATTAAACAATTCTGGTATTATCTTTTCAATTTTATATATACCACCGAATATATAGTAATTTGGACCATAAGGATAATATTGAGCAAATGCAATTAAATATCGTGCATTTCCCAAATTATTACTTGGTTGACGAGATTTATATGCATTCATATTTTTCCATTCTGGAGAATCTTCTAGTAACAAATCCCATGCTCTCATATCAGGATTTCCTGCATTCATATTAAATTTAATTTTTATTTCTTCATTTGGTAGTTTATTAAAAAAATCTGTTAATTTTATCATTATTTCTCCTTATTTGTAGTATTTATTATAATATAAACATTTATACATATATTATAATAAATATTTGCGACAATAACGGACGCATATATGTTCAGAATATAAAATGGAAGAATTAATTTAATATTTGTTTAAAAATGATTCCAACCTTTTATAAAAAATTTCCGACCTTAAAATTTTATTTCGTCAACCTATAAATAATCATCTCAGGTGAAACAAACAAAAAAGCCGTAAAACCGGTACAGGGACAGAATTAGGAACAAATTAGACAAAATCAGAAAAATTTGGGACTCTTAGGACTTCTGAAATGATTATTTGTAGGAAACTTCCTACCGCCAAATCCTTTACACACAGCCGATTGAGGCAAAAATAATCGTTTCAACCGCAAAATCATCTGAGGTGAAAAACTATATTGGGTTTTACCAAAACACTAAAAAATACCTGTGAAAAATTCCTTGCAGTTTGACTTATAAGAATAGTTAGTATGACTATTTCATGGTGCGGGAGTTTGTAGGTCAGGCATTGCCTGACAAAATGTAAATTCAAATCTACACCCTAAAAAATAAAAGCGAGTCAGAAAAAATCTGCCCGTTGAAAATCCGAAAAGACACATTATAGATAAGACAATTAAAAAAGCAGTAAAATCAGAAGAATATTTTTTGATAATATCATAAAACAAATAATAAACTATTAAAGAAGAGAGTATTCCTGCAAAATACAGTATATTTAAAGATTATAATAACATAAGCGAAAAAACGAGGCAGAAAATAAATAAAAAGAACAAGAAAAATCCTGTTCTTTTTATTTACCCCTGACACGACTCGAACGTGCGACGCCTTCCTTAGGACGGAAGCGCTCTATCCAGCTGAGCTACAGAGGCTTATGCTTTTATTTTTTGCCCTGTGTCAGCGGATAGAGCATAAAATCTATTGTTTTGTCAGAATTTTACTTCGTAAAATATCTGACGGAGCTGAGCTACAGAGGCTTATGCTTTTATTTTTTGCCCTGTGTCAGCGGATAGAGTATAAAATCTATTGTTTTGTCAGAATTTTACTTCGTAAAATATCTGACGGAGCTGAGCTACAGAGGCTTATGCTTTTATTTTTTGCTCTGCTTCAGTAAATAGAGTATAAAATCTATTGTTTTGTCAGAATTTTACTTCGTAAAATATCTGACGGAGCTGAGCTACAGAGTCTTATGTGTTCTTCTTAATTATACACTAAAAACAGCAAGAGAGAAACTAAATGTTTCTCTCTTGTAAACCCCTAATTGTTTGTTATTACGCTGCAGTATCTTCTTCTTTGTCTTCTTCTATATCTGATCTCGTATCAAAAATATAATTTTTTGCATTCATAAAAGTGTTAATTGTAGGATCTTTTAGCTTGTTCTCTGCTATGGATTTCTCATTTTTATCTTTTTCTTCGTCTTTTTGATTCTTTTCAGTTTCATTCGTTTCGTTCTTAAAATCATTCTTTGCTGTGGTTACAGCTGCTTTTATTATTTCCCAAATAGGTCTTGTACCTGAAACTTGCTTAATTTGGGATTCAACATTGTCTTTAATTTCTTCTTCTTTTTCTTTGCTGTTGTTGCCAAATAAGTCTTTAAAATTAGTTAAATCTTTTATAGATGCAGTAACTTCTTTTTTGATTTGTTCCATAGTTGTATATTCATTTAACGGATTTTCATTTTTTGCTCTTTCAAAAGAATCATTTTCATATTCTGTAGTTTCAGCAGTTTGGCTTGTCTCTTCAGTATCCTCTCCGGTTGTGGCTGCGGTTGTTACTTCCGGTGTACTGCTGATATCAAGTAAAGGATTTATTTCCTTATCTTGTTGTGTTTTTTCTATTTCTTTCTTTTTGTTCTTTTCTTGTTGCTCAAACAATTTAATAAGATCTTTAGAACTTAAATGAGTGTGAGCCAGATTTACTTTTGATGTGATAGTCATATTTTTATCCTCTTTTTTGTATCTGTATAAATATAAAAAAAATTAAGAATATAAAATTGCTATACAAAGTATATACAATTTTCTAAAAAATTGAAAAAATCCAATTATTGCTGAATTATACAGTATATATTAAACTTAACAAAACTTAATATATGCCGTTTTATCTCTATGGTTATTGCTAAAACTTTGTTTTGGAATTATCATAATCCGTAGGAAAAAAGGCTGATGGCAGGACAAAGAGATTTAACACGGGGAAATTTAATAACAACATTATTGTCGTTTGCGCTTCCGTATATCGGTGCAAATTTCTTGCAGGCATTGTATGGAGCTGCAGATTTGATGATTGTCGGTTATTTCTGCGACAGTAGTGTTGTATCTGCCGTAGCAACTGGATCTCAATTATTGCAAACACTTATTTTCTTTATTACAGGATTAACCGTTAGCGCAACTGTATTAATAGGAAAAGCATTCGGTGCAAAGCAATATGAAAATATTGTGAAAATTATTAATACTATGACAATATGTTTTATAGTAGCCGCAATTTTTTTAAGTACTTTTATAATTATTTTTGACCGAACCTTGCTAAATCTGTTACGGACACCGTCAGAAGCATATATTTCAACTGCTGAATATATATTTATATGCTCATTAGGACTTATATTTATTTTTGCATATAATGCAATAAGCGCAGTATTAAGAGGTCTTGGAAATTCAGTTGCACCGATGTATTTTGTAGCTGTTTCTTGTGTTATTAATGTAATTGCCGATATTATATTAGTGGGGAAATATTCAATGGGTGCTCAAGGTGCCGCAATTGCGACTGTTTGTTCTCAGGCTTTTAGTGTTATTATCGGTTTAATATATTTAAAAAAAGGCAATTTTGTTTTTAAATTTAAGTTCAGGGGTGTGAAGTTTGATGTTTCTACCGCAAAAGAACTTTTTAAAATAGGACTGCCTCTCTCTCTTCAAGATACATTAATTCCTTTGTCTTTCCTATTTTTGTTTTCTCTTGCAAATTCAATGGGAATAGCCGCATCTGCTGCATATGGTTCGGTTGTTAGGCTGAATGCATTTATGATGCTGCCCGCAGGTTCTTTTGCAATGGCTTTAACTGCATTGACCGCACAAAATCTTGGTGCCGGAAAAATGGATAGATCTGTAAATGCACTTAAATTATCTGTTTCATTTGCATTCATTTGCGGATTTATATTTTTCATTTGGCAGCAATTGGCACCTGAAAGTGCTATAGCAATATTCTCAAGAGATAAAGAAGTATTGAAAGCAGGTTCTTTATATTTAAAATCATTTAGTTATGATTATATGCTTGTACCTTTTGTGTTTTGTTTTAACGGATTTTTCTTCGGATGCGGAAGAACAGTATTTGCAGCTGCAAACAATATTATTTCAGCTTTCCTAATTAGAATTCCGGTTGCTTATATTTTATGTTCCGTTATCGCAGGTGCAACACTATTTGAGCTCGGAATTGCAACACCTGCAGCTTCAGTACTTTCCATTATCATTTCAAGCGCTTATTTATTCTATTTATCAAATCACAATAAATTGGCAGCATAGCAGGGTTTAACCCAAAAACTGCATTTTCGTTTTTGTATGTTCTGCGTTTTGTGAAATTAGTTTGTTAAACGATTTTTTCTTTAATGCAACGTGATATATATCATCATCTTTTGGCTTTTTAAAATAACATTTTTGCGTATAAAAATCTGCTGCACTATCTGCAGGTTCGGTTCTAATAGATTTTTTACCGTTTTTAATCGCCAGGTTTGTTAAAAAAGACAACATTGTTTCACCAATATATCTATAGGGTGGATTTTTATGCCTTCTGTCATTTGTAGATACAGGTGTGGTTTCCAGTATATTAAGATTATATTTTTCGTCTTTTCCTTCTGATAATTCCGCAATTCCTATGCATTTGCCGTTTTCGGTTTCCATTGCATACATACTTATGTTTTCGTCATCCGATGCATAATATGAAATATCTTCGTCCAAAATATCAACATATTCGCCGTTTTTCCAGTCTTCAGATGCACTTACTTTTTCAAAATAATCTTTGTCTGTATCTGCATCAATTTTGAATATATTGCATGGAACAGGTACCCCTGTCCTTCCGAGTACAGCGGTTTTAGCAAGAAGCCTTTTCCCAAAATTAATGCCGGTGTTCATATTATTAATTTTCATAGTTTTACAATTTTTTAAAACTCATAAAACATCTAATTTGCTTAAATTTATTAAAGAAGTTAATTATTTTTAATATATAAAAAACTTTATAATAATTTAATATCATTTAGTGTTTGTGTAATGTATTATATTATTAATGAATTATTATACTTTTAAGGAAACAATCAAAAATGTGCGGAATTATAGGTTATGTCGGGTATAGAGATGTAGTAAGCGTTATATTAAACGGTCTTACTAATTTGGAATACAGAGGTTATGACTCGGCAGGAATTGCAATACGTGACGATAATCAAATAAAAATATATAAGACATTAGGTAAACTTATTAATTTAAAAAATGAACTGGAGGCTAACAGGTCGGATATTCATAATCCTACAAGCGGAATAGGTCATATAAGATGGGCAACTCATGGCAGTCCTTCTATTATAAATGCACATCCGCATACTTGTACTTGCGGTAATCTTGTTGTTGTTCATAACGGTATTATTGAAAATTACAAAGATCTTAGAGAAAAATTAATTAATAAAGGCTGTAAATTCAAATCTCAAACGGATACCGAAGTAATTGCACATTTGGTTGCAGATGAGTATGGTAAAGAAAAAAATCTTGAAATTGCCGTAAGAAATTCTGTAAAAAAACTGCAAGGTGCTTATGCTGTTTGTGTTATACATAAAAATGAACCTGATTTAATAATAGGAGCAAGAAAACATGCACCTATGCTTGTTGGTGTGGGAGAAGGTGAAAACTTTATAGCAAGTGATACTCCGGCTTTAGTTGAATATACTAAAAAGACAATTTATCTTGATGATAATGAAATCGCTATAGTTACGAAAGACAAAGTAAAAATAACTGATATAGAAGGCAATGAAGTATCCAAAAAAGTTGAAGTTTTACCTTGGGAGCCTGTTGCATTAAGTAAGTTGGGTTATAAGCATTTTATGCTTAAAGAAATTCATGAACAGCCGGATGTAATCCGTAATGTTTTAAACGGAAAATTATATGATATTGAACAGCCTATTATACTTGGTGAAGTTAAATTAAATAAAGACATACTTAAATCTTTAAATAAAATACAAATTATTGCTTGCGGTACATCTTTGCATGCCGCTCTTGCAGGAAAATATTTAATTGAAGATTTTGCAGGTATATCTGTTGAAGTTGAAGCATCAAGTGAATATATTTACAGAAAGACAACTACGGATGAGTCAACTCTTGTAATAGGTGTTTCACAATCAGGAGAAACTGCGGATACTATTACTGCAATAAAACAAGCAAAAGAAAAGAAGGCTCATGTTCTTATTATTACGAACAGACCTGATTCTAATATGGCAAGGCTTGCAGATAGTTTAATACCTTTAAATGCCGGTATTGAGGTTAGTGTTGCTGCAACAAAATCATATTCTGCACAGTTAATTTCATTCTATTTATTAGCTATACACCTTGCCGAAATCAAAGGTACAATGAGTGCTGATGAACTTATTAATATAAAACATGAACTTGTTCAATTACCTTCTAAAATAGAAGGAGTGTTGTCTGACACTTCAAAAATTCAGGCATGTGCAAGAATGTTTTCGTCATATAAAAACTTTATTTATATCGCAAGAGGAGTTAATTTGGCTACTGCATTAGAAGGTGCGTTAAAATTAAAAGAAATCAGTTATATTAATGCAACAGGATATGCCGCAGGTGAATTAAAACACGGACCTATCGCTATGCTAGATGAAACAATGCCGGTGCTTTCAATTTTGGTTCCGGGCGGAATTACATACGAAAAAGTTCTGTCTAATTGCGAAGAGGCAAAAGCCAGAAATGCTAAATTAATTGCATTAACATCATCTGATGATGTTAAATTGGATAATATTTTTGATGTTGTTATAAGAATTCCTCATGTGCCTGAAATATTATCTCCTGCAATAACTTGTGTGCCGCTGCAATTACTGGCATACTACATTGCAGAATTCTTGGGAAAAGACGTCGACCAGCCGAGAAATTTGGCTAAGTCTGTAACGGTGGAATAATGATATTATCAAAAGATATAAAAATTCCCTATGCGGAAGATTTTAACAGCGAATATATTGAAAATAATCTTAAACAGCAAGGTTATGATGTATTAAGATGGGCAATAACATCTTTTGACGGAGAAAACTATACTGTTAATATTTCATATGTAAAAGATTAATTTTATTTGAAACATTAAGAAAAAATATATATTGAATTGTTTTCGTTATTTTTGCAATATAATTAATTTGTAAAAGGAAATGGGTATAAATTATGTGGGATTATTCCGAAAAAGTTATTGATCATTACAGAAATCCGAGGAATGTCGGTTCTATAGAAGATGCTGATGCTATCGGCGAAGCAGGTTCTTTATCCTGCGGTGATATGTTGAAACTATATTTAAAGGTAAATGATAAAGGCATTATTACTGATGCAAAATTTCAAACTTTCGGCTGCGGAAGTGCTGTTGCAAGCTCAAGTATATTGACTGAAATGGTTATCGGAAAACATATTGATGAAGCAAGAAAAATAACAAATAAACAAATTGTCGATGCTCTTGGCGGTCTTCCTCCCGAAAAAATGCATTGTTCTGTTATGGGGCATGAAGCACTCGAAGCTGCTATTGCAAATTATTACAATGAAGAAATAACAATAAAAGAAGACGAAGATATTGTTTGTAATTGTTTTAATATATCCAAAACCTTTTTAGAAAATGAAATAAAATCAAATAATCTTAAAACTCTTGAAGATGTTATAAATTATACTAAAGCAGGTGGTGCTTGCGGAAGATGTCAGGGGAAAATTAAAGATATATTAGAAAATATTAACGGTGCTCAAAAAACTGAGCAAAAGTTGACTAAAACTCAGATGATTATAAAAATAAACAACATTATAGAAAAATATATTTCACCGGAACTCAGAAAAGATGGCGGTGATATTGAACTTATTGATGTTGAAGATAATAAAATAAAGGTTAAATTATCAGGCAGATGTCAAATGTGTAATCGTTCTCAGTTAACGTTAACTCATTTTGTAGAAGCGACTTTAAAAGAACATGTAAGTCAAGATATAGAAATTGTACAGGTGTAGTATGGCTGATTCTAAACTTATATATTTGGATAATAATGCAACAACTAAAGTTGATGAAAGAGTTGTTGAAGTTATGCTTCCGTATTTTTCAAAGTATTACGGAAATGCTTCGAGTATGTACGAACTTGGTGCAATTAATTCTAAAGCTATAAAAGAAGCCAGAGAAACAATGAAAGATTTCTTTGGTGCTAATTTGGCAAAAGAAATATTCTTTACCGCATCAGGAAGTGAATCTGCAAATATGGCAATAAGAGGAATTTTAGCTGCTGATAGAACTAAAACTCATCTTATTACTACAAAAGTTGAACATCCTTGTGTTTTAAATGTATATAAACAGCTTGAAAAAGACGGTTATAATGTGACATATATAGGTGTGAATTCGGCTGGCGAATTAAACACAGAAGAATTATATGATGCCGTAAATGAAAAAACAGCGCTTGTTTCTTGTATGTTTGCAAATAATGAGACGGGTGCTATATTTCCTGTTAAAGAGATTGCGGAAAAAGTTAAATCTAAAAATCCTGCTACAAAAGTGTTTGTAGATGCTGTTCAGGCTGCGGGAAAGATTAAACTCGATGTAAAAAATTCTATGATTGATATGATGAGTGTATCAGGTCATAAATTCCATGCTCCAAAGGGAATTGGTGCTTTATATGTTAAATCTTCAACACTTATTACTCCGTTAATTATAGGCGGTCATCAAGAAAGCGGAAAAAGAGCAGGAACAGAAAATGTTCCGTATATAGTAGGTATGGCAAAGGCTGCGCAGCTTGCTTCGGACGGATTAGAATACGAAGCTACGGAGGTAAAAAGACTTCGTGATAAGCTTGAAAAAGGTTTATTATCCAAAATTTATAATGCAAGATTAAATTCTTGTGCGCCTGTTAGAGTTCCGAATACTACTAATATCGGCTTTGAATATATTGAAGGTGAATTAATTCTGTTAAATATGAATGATTACGGTATATGTGCAAGTTCCGGCAGCGCTTGTACTTCGGGAAGTTTAGATCCGAGTCATGTCCTTAAGGCTATGGGCGTACCTTTTACTTCGCTGCACGGAAGTATAAGATTCAGTCTAAGCAGATATACTACAGAAGAAGAAATAGATTATACTATAGAAAAAATGCCTGCTATTATTGAAAAACTAACACATATTTCTCCGTATCAAAAAGAATTAAAAGAGCTTAAAGAACGAAAAGGACTTATTTAGTATCGTAATAAATATATCCGACCAGATTTAAATCAAGGTTTCCGTACATTAGTCTGATTCTTCCTTTCTCAAGAATTTTTGCATTGCAAAAAGTTATGGATTCTTGCTCTAAATCTTGCTGTGTTTGATTTGCTTCCACTGTGACTACTATATTTGTACCTTGTGACAAGTCTAATACATATTTGTTTTCTGATATTTTTCTGCAAGATAATTTATAAAATCCGGGAGATATTACCGTACCATCTTCGCTGTATGATTGCATAGGTATCATAACAGTTAAAGAATTATTCAATTCATCTTCCTGCGATTCAGTATCCGTAAAGTTTCTTAAATGGGTTTGGTCATATGAAGGAGATAACGGTTTAACGTCTTTTTTTATTCTTCTTTGTTTAGAAGAAAGGGCACGTTCTTTTAACATCTTTATAGTATCAGTCATTTTTTTATCGGATACTGCTTTTTGGTCTTCAAATCCTTTTTGGAATACATCTGAATTTTCACCCCAAGATTCATCTGCGGCATAGGATTTTATCCCTATTACGGTTAAAATTAAAAAAGATATAATCGTTATTTTAAATATTTTACTCATAGTTACATAATACTGATTTTTTAAAATAAGTAAAGATACAAAAGGTTATACATTGTTTATATATTAAATATTCAAAAATAATACAAAAAAATATTGTTATTTTTTCACAATATGTTATTATAAGGGAGTAGTGAATATAGGAAGGTTATATAATATGACAGAGCAAAACGAAGGAAATAAAGAACACAAAGCTCCTGAAGGTGCTAAGAAAGTATTACATCACAAAAAGAAAGTTGTTCACAAATCGGAAAAAAGTGCTCCAAAATCTTACAAGAATGTTATATTGCTTTTTATAGCATTTATATTATTTGCATATGCCGGTTTTATTAGTATCTATCCGAAAATTCTTACAAAAACTTTTGATATTGATGGATTTACCCAGAAAGTATATACTACTACGGGGCTTGTTACTAATATAGGTGGTATTGATTTTAAAGTTAAACCTAATCTTGATATGGTAATTACTCTCAACAATTGGTCATCTAAGCACTTAGATAATCAAGAATGTTTTGATGCAGGAAAAATTGAAATTACAACAGGTCCTTTTAGTATTTTTACAAAAAACTTTAATATAAAAGACATGGAAGTTAAAAATGTAAAATATTTTGACCAAACATATAACACAGGTGAAAACAAATTACAATATTTATCAGATATGAATTTCTCTCAATTCGGTGTTGAAAAAGTAGTTATAGATCCGAGTCCGGTTCGTGTTAAGAATTTCAAAATTACTTATATTGAACCTACACAACACAGAGAAAATAAAAGAGATTCTGTAAAATATTCAAGATCTGATGTTAGAAATTTCTTACAAACAATGACATTCAAAAATGTAGTAGTTAAATAGTTTGTTTGGAGAATATTTTGAAAAATAAATTATTAGTATTATCTTTTATTGCGTTGTTTATTGCAATTCCTTTTCAGGTTAATGCGGCAGCCGTTTATCTTAATGATAATGGTGAATATACCTCAGATGTGGATAAATTTGTTCCTCAAACTGGTGTGAAAGTAAAAAATTCACAAATGGCAAATTGGTTGGAAAACAGCACGAAAAATGCAATGGAAGGGAATAAAAATAATTCTCAAAGAGTGAAGTATGCCGGGCAATCCCAACGTAAATCTTCACAAACAGGCAGAAAAAGTTATAAATGGTTTTAGAATATAAAGGAGGAATAATGAAAAAATCATTACTTACATTAGCTGTTATAGGTGCATTAAGTGTTTCCTATTGTATGGCTGCAACAGTTACAGTTACAAAACCAGCAGTAAAGGTTAATACAACACAAGAACAATCAGCTTTGACTAAATCAATTAATTCGGTAAAATCAAGTGTAGATAAAACTACAAATAGCGCTGTAAATGCCGTAAAAAATCAAGAAAAGGCTGTTAATGATAATGTTAAGAAACAAGAAGAATTATCAAAAGCAGCTCAAAAGAAATTAAAAGCAGATGAAAAAGCTGCAAAAGACAAAGTTAAAGCTCAAAAGAAAGCAGCAAAAGACAAATTAAAAGCAGAACAAAAAGCAGCATTAGCTCCTGTTGATAAAGCTAAAGCTGATGCTAAAGCACAAGAAAAATCTTTTAAAAATCTTTTTGCTAAAAAACAAAAAGAAGTAACATCACCTGCTGACAAACTTAAATCTGATGTTAAAGCTAAAGAAAAGGCAGCAAAGGATAAATTAAAAGCAGAAGAAAAAGCAGCATTAGCTCCTGTTGATAAAGCAAAAGCTGATGCTAAAGCACAAGAAAAATCTTTTAAGAACCTTTTTGCTAAAAAACAAAAAGAAGTAACATCACCTGCTGATAAACTTAAATCTGATGTAAAGACTCAAGAAAAAGCTGTAAAAAATCAAATTAAAGCAGAACAAAAAGCAGTAACTGCTCCGGTAGACAAAGCTAAAGCTGATGCTAAAGCAAAACAAACTGCGGCTACAAAATCTGTTACACAAGTAAAATCAGATGTTAAGGCTCAACAAACAGCAACAAAAAATACAGTAAAAGACATCAAAAATACTTTTAAAACAAAATAAAAGTTAAAAATATAAAAGAAGGAGATGTAAATCTCCTTCTTTTTTGTTGACATATTTGTTAATTGCAATGTAAAGTATAAATATAGGTAGATAGGAGATATTATGAAAAAAAGTTTATTTATATTTATTGGGATTTTATCGTTAATTTTATCCGCATATAATGTATCAAAAGCCGAAGAGCCAATTTTAAATGTTACGGTTCCTGATGTTACTGTTCAAAAGAGTTCTTTTGATACAGTTGCAACGAAGGCTGTTACTCAAACAAAAGCTGCTGAAAAAAAAGTTGTTTCATCTACGAAATCTGCAGCTGATAAAACTGTAAAAACAACTAAAGATGTTGCCGAAAAAACAGCTCAAGGTACAAAAAATGGTGTAGATAAATCAGTTCAAAGTTCTAAGAATTTTGCTGATAAAACTGTTGTAGCAACTAAAAGTGCCGCTAAAAAAACAGCTGAAACTACAAAAAGTATAACAGATAAAGCAGTAGATAATACAAAAGATTTTATTGATGATTTCCCGCCGGGAAAAGAAATAACTCTTGAAGGACTTCAAAAAGAAGCATCAATTAAAACTTTAAAAAATGAACGTAATGAATTAAAATCTGCTTATAATTCAAGAATAAAAGACATTAAAGCTAAAATTAAGGCAACTGAACAGTCCACTTTAATTAATGATGTTCAAAGACATGACAGAATTTATAATTTAAATAAACAGAAATTAGAATTAGAACAAGAAAGAGATACTGCAGTTGCTAAATATAATGCTAAAATTGCCGAGATAAAAAAAGCAAAATAGAATAAAAAAAGAGCTGATGCTCTTTTTTTTATATTTGTATTCTTTATTTCATTTATAGTATTATATTTGTGTAGAGTAGAAGAGATTTTATTATGAATATTTTATTTGGAATTTTAGGTATATTAGCAATGTTGTTAATAGCATTTTTAATGTCTGCAAATAAAAAGGCTATTAATTATAAGACTGTATCTGTCGGTTTGGCGTTGCAGTTTCTGTTGGCTGTATTTATTCTAAAATTTGAGCCCGGAAAAATAATGTTTGAGTATATAGGTAGATTTGTAGAAAAAATATTGGATTTTGCAAATGAAGGTGCAAATTTTGTATTTGGTCCTCTCTCAAACAGTCCTGAAATTTTGCAAGAAATATTCGGCGATAAAGCATTTATGTTTGCTATGAAGCTTTTACCCGCATTGATATTTATGATGATATTGGTTAATATTCTGTACTATTATGGAATAATGCAAAGAGTAGTCGCATTTTTAGGTAAAATAGTTAATAAATTAATGAATGTATCAGGTGCAGAAGCTCTTTCTAACGTAGCAAGTTCTTTCGTTGGTCAAGTTGTTGCTCAAATTATGATAAAACCGTATTTACCTAATTTGACACGTTCAGAAATATTAGCATCTATGACAGGTAGTATGGCTTGTATGTCGGCAGGATTGATTGCTGTATATGCAGGCTTGGGAATTCCTGCGCAATATATGCTGGCTGCTTGTATTATGGCTGCTCCGGGTGCTCTTGTTGTTTCTAAAATTATTTATCCTGAAACGCTTGAACCACAAACAATGAAGGACATAAAATTAAGAAGAAGAAGAACGGATGTTAATGTCTTAGATGCTATTTCAAAGGGAGCATCAGACGGTATGAAGGTTAGTTTAAATGTACTTGCAATGCTTATTGCTTTGATTGCATTAATAGCATTATTGGATTTCTTCTTAGGTAAATTCGGTATGTTTGCTCATAATGTATGTCATTTGGATTTATCGTTTATAGGAATGGATGTTGAACATTTATCCATAAAAATGATATTCGGCAAGTTGTTTTCAGTATTTGCAATATTAATGGGTGTTCCTATGAATGAAGTTACTACTGTAGGTTCACTTTTGGGAACAAAATTTGTATTAAATGAAGCTATCGCATTTACAGATTTAACAATGATAAGAGATTTGTTATCTGAAAAAAGTTTTATAATTGCAACATTTGCTCTTTCTGGTTTTGCTAATTTTTCATCTGTTGCTATACAGATTTCAGGTATTGGTGAAATTGCACCAAACCAAAGAAAAAATCTTGCCAGAATGGGAATTCGTGCATTAATTGCAGGTACGCTAACCTCTTATATCTCGGCTTGTATGGCTGCAATGCTTATATAAACTGAATTGAAATTATTCGTAATCATCCGGGTTATTCAGAAGTCTTCTGATGTCCGGTTCTTCCTGAACTTTTTGTTCTACATTAGGATTTTGTGCTGATATTTGCTCAGAATCCAAATCTTTATTTTTATATTTATCTCTTACTGCAGAATGTATTTCATATATTTTCTTTGTTAATTTGGAAGTCGGTTTAAATTTAGAATATTCTAAATATTCTTTTGTTGTAAATGGCAGTGTTGCGCAAATTTTGCATTCTTCAATATTATATTCTTGATCTTTGTCATTTTCTCTTTCTATCCCTGCTTTGTCAATAGATTCTTTAATATTTCGAACTCTTTCGGGAGATTCTCCGATGCAAGGATAGTAATAATATGTTTTCCTATTTGTCGGTAAACATAAAAGCGGGTTAAAATCTGTATTTGTAGAGCTTTTACCCCACAAACCTTTAAAACTTTGATTTCGTACGCTATTGTAAATATTATTTATAGAAAATATTTTCATTTTTAACCTAATTTTTCCATTCTTGTTTCTATTAAAAACAAAAATAAAAATTTTTTGCTAGTCTTTTCCATGCTTTTTTATTTATTTATAGAAAAATAAATTTCTTTTAATCTCTTTTTGCTTATATGAGTATATAATTGGGTTGTTGATACATCGCTGTGTCCGAGTAATTCTTGAACAACTCTTAAATCAGCGCCGTTTTCAAGTAAGTGTGTGGCAAACGAATGCCTTATCGTATGAGGCGATATATCTTTATGAATATTTTTACCAAGATTTCTGATAAATGTATATACATCTTGTCTTGTCAGTTTTTTCCCGTTTTCTTTAATAAAACAATATTTAGTTGAAATATTGTATTTTTTTATTATGAAATCACGTTCTTTCAAATATTTTTTAACGGCATTACAAGCTTTATTCCCAATTGGGACAATACGTTCTTTAGAACCTTTTCCTATGCACCTTACATATTTGGAATTTAAATCTATATTGTTGTATTGTATGTCTGTAAGTTCCGATACTCTGAGTCCTGCAGCATAAAGCAACTCAAATATTGCTTTTTCTATTAAAGACATTTTAGTGTCTAACAGTTCTTTAATTTCATTTATAGAAAGTACTTTGGGCAGTCTTTTGGGTAATTTGGGCTGTTCAATTGCAAGCGCAGGATTGTGCTTAAGTATTTCATTAATGCACATCCATTTAAAAAAACCCTTTAAAGAAGCAATTTCTCTTGTTATACTTCTCGGGGTATATTTTTTATCATATAATGACTTTATATACATATTTAAATGTATACGTTGAATTTCGTGAATATCTTCAAAATTAAATTGCTGCAGAAAATCGGATAAAGAATACAAATCGCTTCTGTATGCCAATATCGTATTTGCGGAAAGTCCGCGTTCTATTTCCAAATATTCTATATATTGTGCAATATAATGTATCAACATAAGTCGATTTTATCATTTATTGCTGAATATGTTAATTATAAATATTTTCTGGTTTGTTTAATTAAATTATCTGTTTTTCTTAAAGTCGCATTAACCTGTTTTTGAATTTCAACATCTTCTGCTTGAGTGTCTAAAGCAGGCTGCTCTATTGTCGGAATATATGTTTTCTCTTTTTTCTTAAATAAGTTAAATGCAGGAATTTGGTCGTTTTCTTGAGGTTTTAACGGTTTTGAATTATCTATGCTTCTGTTTTGGTTAATTGAAACAGATGGAATATATCTTTCTTCTTGACTCGGCATTTGAGGATTCATGTTAGGTATTTGTATCGGCTGCTGCACAGGTTGTTGCATCTGTTGCATCGGTTGTTGTGCATACTGCTGCATCGGTTGTTGTGCATACTGCTGTTCCGTTTGTTGTGCTTCTGCGCCTGTGTATGGCTTTCCGAATACTTTGTGTATGCCGGCTTTTATCGGTTTAGAGAATAGTGAAGAGAATACAAACATAATTGCTGCAAATCTTAAACCGCCGCCTATTAAACCTTTCATTTTGCTTGTATTTTTAATAATGGAACCGTTGGCTGCTACTTTATCAAGTCCCATACTAAATATATTTCCGATTTTCTTTAAACCTTTTGTAATTATAGAATTTCCTTTGAGATTAGAAAGTGATGCTAAACCGTATGTTGTTTTAAATGCTAACGGTGTTGAAATTGCTATTGAACCGATTGTTCCGACAAAATCATCAGCAACCGTTGCAACTTTTTTATTTTTTGGTGCATCTTGTGCATTATTGTATGTGCCAATCATTGAACCGCATAAAAGTAAGCCCATACCTGATTTATCATTTACGAAGTTTGATATTGATTCTGTAGGTACTGTTATTACTTTTTGTGCTAATTGTCCTAATTTTGTATCTGCTAATGTTCCGTTTACGGCATTGAATTTTATTAATGAATCACCTAATCTGCCTCTGCCGAAGTTAGAAGAACCTTTTACAGCAGAAATAATTTTATTTATAATGTTAACAGGGAACCAAGATGCAATAAAACCTCCGCCTTTCATATTAACATTGGTAAATTCGGATACATCTACTCCGTTAACATTTCCTGATTTTATTCCTTTTAAAACATCCAGTAATTTTCTTTTATTGTCACCGCAGCCAAAATGTTCTTTGATTGCTTCAGTTAATTTTGAACAAAATTCTCTGTTTTCCAGCTTATCTTTTGATATACCCAGAATTTGTTCCGTAAATTCTTTTGCTTTGCCGTCTCCTACAAGTTTTGCTATGGATTTTTGGATTTTTTTAGTTATTACGGTTTGTCTGCCGACATTACCTTCTTTTAATGCTTTTGCAAATGCTGCTTTATCTTTTGCAAAAGCTTTATTCATTATATCTACGGGAGTTAAACTGAATATACTTACAAAACCACGACCATAACCACGAGTCAGGTCTGCTTTCGGTTTTGCGTGTCTGTTTTTTAATGTATCCGATATATCATTAATAGTTTTAGATTTCTTTAAAAATTTTCCAATCTTCGATTTTGCTTTTGAAAGACCTTTCCCTATTTTAGAAAATATGCTTCCCCCTTTTTTGCCAAGTATTTTTTCATCAACTTTAAGTCCAAGATCTGCTGTTTTATCTGATAATTTATTCCCTAAAATTGCACAACCAACAACTGTTGCAACTGTTAATGCTATTGAAATGGTTGTTTTCTTCGGGTCTTTTACTCCGAAGGTTTTTCTAAGCATTTTGAAAAACCAGTTTTCTTTAATCTGCTCACCTGCTTTTTGAGTTAGTTGAGCAGTATCCTGACTTATTGCATTAATATCAATCGCACCAAAATTATTCGGATTTTGTTCCGTTTGCTGCGGATTGTATTGCATTGGCTCAGCATAAATATTTTTTGTTATCAGATTTGTCATAATTACTTAACCTACCCTTATATTTTAACAAAAAATATTTAAAACAAATTATTGATAAATTTTATACTCAAGTTTACAAAAGTTTAATATAAAAACTGCCCTTTAAAGGGCAGTTTTAAATTTTTATTTTCTATTCTATCCGTTTGAGAATAAGTTAAATGTTCTGTCTATATTATTGCTTATAACTTTTTTAACTGATTCATATTCTTTTGAAACGGCTTCGTGTTGAGTTTCCAATTGCTTCATCTCTAAATCAAGCATATTATCAGCTCTTTCAAGTTTTGCCAGTTCATATTCATATTTACTTTCGGCAGCAGCATCATCTGTTGTATCAAGAATACGTTCCATATTAGTATCTGAGTTTAATTCACTTGCTGTAATTCCTGTTATAGTACTTGTTGAATCAGAACCTATTTTAATGATTTTTACACCATCGTACATAATAAGATTTATCATCTTATCCTGATTATTATATATGTCGGTTCCGTCGGCTATTTCATAATATTTACCGCCGATAAATGCTTTTCCGTCTATAATTTGGAATAAATCATTATTATCGCTGTCTTTCGGAATTTCCCATTCATCTGCTGTTGTTTGTCCTTCGCCTTCTTGTGTTTCTGAAGATGGTTTCTTCTTCAGATAAATTTTATTTACATCATTATTTGTCAGCAAATAGCCTGCCGCTGTCATATTTATATAGTTTAGACGCTCTTTTGTTGTCTTGCCTGTTTCTGAGTCGGGAACTTTAATTGTTATTGTATAATTATTCATTGCTTCATTGTATTCTTTTGTGATTTTCTCTTTGTCCATAGCAAGCATTTGCTGATTTTGAGCAATTAAAATCTCACTGAATTCAATGTCGCTCATTCTCGACGTCAATAATAAAAGTCTGCCCTGTGATGATGATAGTCCCATTGTTATTTTCTCCGATAGTACCTATTCATTAATTACTATCGGCATTTTGTCATAAAAACTTAAATTTTATTATTGATTTGTTAATATTTCTTAATATTATCTGTTCTTAATATAACTCGAAATGTCTATTACATTATTAACTTCTTGAGGTATGAAAAATTCACAAGTTGACCATAGTAATGTTTCCGGTACCTCAGCGCAATTTGGATCTTCAACTGCTTTTTGATTGCAATAACCTTTTACCATATTGTTTGTGCCGTCTATTTTCGGCGCAAAATATGCGCAGGATTGGCAAATTTTTATTCTAAATCCGTGCTGTTCAAGTATATCAGATATATTTTTAACAGCATCGCACATTCTGACATAACTTTGCTGAGTTTCCTGTTTCTTGTTCTTGTATCTGAATATTGCTTTCTTAAATCCGCCTTCGGAAACCAATTCTAATGCACAAGGGAATATTGTTCTTCCGTTTGTAACATTAACCGGAACTGTTATTGTTTCTATTTTCTCTTTTTCTTTCTTCTTAAAAAATTTAAATAGTTTATTTAAAAAGGTTATTTTACATAAAGTGTCTGATAATGTATAAATCGGACAAGATACTAAATATACAAGTGATTTCCATACAATATTTGATTTATATACAGAAAGTGCAAATGCAATAGCTAAAATTACTGCCAAAAATATTGCCCAAGGAAAATCAAATAAGAAATAATAATTAAATGAATATACTCCTATTATTATTAGTATGGTAAGTAATATAATCGGATTCGGCTTGAATAATGAAAATAAAAATTCACCGAAACGTATATTGGATATTGATTTCATATTAAAACAATGGAAAAATAATGACATTTTAAATCCGAAATCAGGTCTTTTTACTTTATAATCACTTGATGAAACATATGTTTTAACATCAGGAATAAATCTCGGTGGATAGTTAACCCTTGTCAGTAAGAAAGAATATTTGAGCTCGGAATTAGCATCTTTAAAATCAATACATTGTACTTTCTCTAATACTTCATGCTTGATTACGGTTATATCAGAATCAATAGGAACCGCAAGTCCGAGTTTTGTACGTCCTGATTTCATTATATTTGCATTGTAATCATTTACATTTGACCAAACTTTGTCTTTATAATCGGCATCTTCTAAAAATATTTCAGTTGAACCAACTATAACATCATTCTCCTGTAATGCCTCATTTATATTTGATAAAAAGTCTGCTTTTACCATTCGGTTTGCATTTAAAAATACATATGCATCAACTTTTTTAAATGACATTAAATTTTCTAATAACCATGATATAGCTTTATCTTTTCCTAAAGGTGCATCATCTGTTAATCTCCATAATTTTGCACCGCCCACAAATTCCAGCTTATTTGATGATTCATCCGTACAATTGTCCAATATTATATGAGTTTGATAATTCCCTTTTGGGTATTCCTGCTTGTTTAATTGCTCTAATAAATTGACTATTGTCTTTTCATTGTTATGTGTGTATATCGCTACAATGATATTTTTATATTCTCTTTTAATTTCATATGACTCTTTTTTTCTGGTTTTAAACAGACTTGCTGCAACTATTGTGCAAAAATAAATTATAAAAATGGCTGCGTATAAAAAGAAAGCCAATAAAATAAATATAAGTAAATTATTTAACATGTTCCACCTCTATACATGATTTTATGAAAAACAGATTAATTTTTCCAGTAAAGAATAAAAATAAAATCAATAGAATGTAAATTTTTATTAAAATTATATTTAAAAATATAAACATTTTGTCATAAGTGAATTATTATAGTTGTAACAAATCCCCAAATCTCCTCCCAAGATTATTAAGTATTAGCTGCAAGGCAGCTTTTTTTTTTGCGTTCTCAAACTAAATTGGTGCTTGATAATAAATATTTATGTTGTATTATTACTTTGTTATATATGATATTTATTTACCTTGTGCCTGTAGCTCAGCTGGATAGAGTGTTTGGCTACGAACCAAAAGGTCGGGGGTTCGAATCCCTTCAGGCACGTTTTAAACTTCCTTTTAGGGAGTTTTTTATTTGGGATTCAAACCCCGTAAATTTGTTACACAAATTCGGGGGTTCTTACCTCTCCTCAAAAGGTACACCGTACCTTTTGCGTCGGCAGAGTCTTCAGGCACGTTTTAAACTTCCTTTTAGGGAGTTTTTTATTTATACTACAACCACAATCCTATGCTGTTTGCCAGTAATTTGCCCAGTCGTGTGCTGCTCCGTTATAATCGTCAACATATTTTGCTACAAGCTTTGCATTACCTTTTCCAGCACCAACGGCACTTGCTATACTTTCATAACTTGTCCCGTTAGTACCATTGTATGCGGTTGGACAGCCTGCAATATCCTGAGCTATATCTTTAATACAATTATCAATGTCGCATGTCTTTTGCATCTTTTTAACTTGAAAATATTTATCTTTTTTCAATGAGTGAAATGAGAGTAAAAATAGTTCCTGTTCAAGGGAATTTCTTTATATATTTTGCTGCTATTAATTATACATTTTGTTTATTTTATGTTATATTTCTTATATGTATTGGGGAAATTTATGATAAATATTGTAATTCCAATGGCAGGTGCCGGAAAAAGATTTAAAATGGTTGGTTATGATATCCCGAAACCGTTTATCGATATTAACGGTAAAATGATGATAGAACGTGTTCTTGATTCGTTTAAGTTACTTGATGCCAATTTTGTTCTTGTTATTCAGCAAAAATTTTTAGATGAACAATCTCAATATTTGTCAAAAATAAAAGAAAAATATAATGTTCAATTTTCAGTTGTTCCAAGATTGACAATGGGATCGGCAATTACTGCTTTATCCGCACATAAATTAATAAATCCGTCATACGATGTTATCTTTGCCGATTCTGATAATATTTTTAATCCGGATGATATTTTAGAATTCGTTTCTGATGTAAGAAAACGTAATTTGGATGGTGCCTTATTGACATTTAAGTCTGATGAAAATTGTTTTTCGTACGTCAAAACGGATGAAAACGGTATTTTTATTAAGTCAAAAGAAAAAGAAGTTATTTCAAATAATGCAATTTGCGGTGTTTATTATTTTAAAAATTTAGAAGATTTCAAAAATTCTGTAATTGATTTAATAGTTGAGGCTGATTTATCAAACGGTGAATTCTATATGTCCTGTGTATACAATCATTTAAAGAAATATACTCAAAAGATAGGAATATATTCAATTAAACATTTTGATTGTGTAGGAACTCCCGAAAAACTTGAATTGTATATGAGAAAGGAATTGAGTGAAAAAGTTTAATAATATTCTTTTATATGGCGGAATAACAAAAAATGAGAATATGCCGGTTGGTTTTTACTCGTCATATGCATTACTTTTTCTACATAGTAAGCCTATTATCTGGTGGCAACTGGAAACCCTTGAAAAACAAGGACTCTCTGATTTTATTATATTAATCAGCAAAGAAAATGAAAAACTGTTAGACTATGCTGAAAAAGTTTTGAAAGAAAATTTTCCGGGTATAAATGTTGTCGTTATTGAAAAATCAAATTGTATTATTGATTCAATGAAATTTGCATTAAATAATTCTGATTTATCTATTCCGACAAGAATTATACTTGGAGATACTCTTATACCTCATAGTATAAGTAATGATATTGATGTTGTGTATACTTCAAGTAAATTTTCTACATCTGAAAACTGGTGCTTGATAGAAAAGGACAATAACGGATTTGTTACTAAATTCTATGATAAGAAAAAATATCTTTCTATTGAAAACAAAGAGGTTTTAGTTGGCTATTATAGTTTTTCTGATACGAAATTTATATTAGATTGTTGTGAAAAATCTGATAATAACTGTAAAGAAATTTCTAATGTGCTTGAAATATATAAGCAAAAATATCCTTTAAAAGCAAAATTAATTGAAGATTGGTATGATGTTGGGCATACGTCCGGACTTATTCAGGCAAAAAATAATTTGTTTGTTTCAAGGTGTTTTAACAGCATAACAACCAATGTTGAACTTGGCACATTGACAAAAATAAGTAAAAAAATTGATAAACTTAAAGATGAAGTATATTGGTATCAAAATATTCCTGATGATTTGAAAGTTTTAGCACCAAGACTTATAAATTTTGAAGTTGAAAATCAACTGGCTAAATTAACTCAAGAGTTATATGGATATCCTTCACTACAGGAATTGTATTTATCCGGAAATGTTAATATTGAAGACTGGAAATTTATTATAGAAAAGCTGTTTGATGTTCATAAATATTTTGAAAAATATCAAGTTCAAGCAGATAAATCAGCAATTGAATGGTTATACAGTGAAAAAACTAAGGAACGTATAGCTCAACTGGTTGAAAATAGCTCCTATTGGAGAGATTTATTTTCTAAAAAAAATGTAAAAATAAATGGAAAAGAGTATAATGGCATAGCTGTATTACTAAATTCAATTGAAAAGAAAGTAAAAGAACTATCCGAAGATTCTATATTTACCGTTATTCATGGGGATTATTGCTTCTCTAATATTTTATTTGATGCATCTAATTATATATTCAAGTTTATAGATCCGAGAGGCAGACTAAATAAAGGCTCTACAATATATGGTGACCCCAGATATGATATTGCAAAACTTCGTCATAGTGTTGTAGGATTGTATGATTTTATTGTAAATGATTTATTTAAACTTTCGGAAAATGAAGACAGTTTTGAATATAAAATAATAAATACCAACGATTATTCTATGTTAGAAAAGTTTTTTGATGAAATTGCAATTAAAAACAATTATGATTTATCTCAAATAAAATTTATAGAGGGGTTGTTATTCTTGTCTATGATTCCTATCCATAAAGAAAATTTCCAAAGACAAATTGTATTTTTCTGCAAGGCAATAGAAATATTAAATGAATGTATTAATATTTCTAAACCTCTACAGTTTGTTTCTTAAATTGCATTTCATATAATGCTTTATATTTTCCGTTTTCAATTGCCATTAATTCATCGTGTGTACCGAGTTCTACCATTTCTCCCTGATTTATTACGGCAATTCTGTCTGCATTTTGTACTGTTGAAAGCCTGTGTGCAATTACAAATACGGTTTTATCTTTCATTAAATTATCTATTGCTTTTTGTACGACTGCTTCAGATTTATTATCTAAGGCAGATGTCGCTTCATCAAGGATTACAATCGGTGCATTCTTTATAAATGCTCTTGCAATTGCTACTCTTTGTTTCTGACCGCCGGATAACAGTATTCCTCTCTCTCCGATTTGAGTTTCTATCCCGTCATTTAATGTGGCAATAAATTCGTCTAAATATGCCATTTCTATTGCTTGTTGAACTTCTTCATCAGTTGCATCAGGTTTCCCCAAAAGAATATTCTCTTTTATGCTTCCTGAAAATAAGAAGTTATCCTGAAATACTACAGCTATATTCTTTCTTAAATCATATAATTTAAATCTTTTTATGTTAATTCCGTCAATTCTAATAGCTCCTGCCGATACATCATAAAATCTTGGGATTAAAGAAACCATTGTGGATTTTCCTCCGCCTGAATTTCCCACAAGCGCAATAGTTTCACCTTTCTTTACTAAAAGATTTATGTTTTTTAATACCTTTTTACCTTTTATATATTGGAAATCGACTTTATCAAAAACTATCTTTTCCTTTAATCCCGGCATTTCTTGAGCATCTTCTCTGTCTCTTATTCTTGGGATTTTATCCATAATTTTAAAAACACGTTCTATAGCCATAAATGAGAATTGTACAGCACTGAAGTTATTTCCTAAATTCTTAATTGGCGTATATAGCATTATTAATGCAGTAATGAAAGAAACAAAATTACCTGACGAAATTTGTTTAGTTAGTATCAAATGACTGCCGTACCATATTGTTGCACCAATTCCTACTGATACTATAATGTGCATCATTGGTGATAACCATGATGTTCTCTGAGTCAGTTTTATTTTTGTTGTAAAAATATTGGTTAGGATTGACCTGAATTTGCTTTCCTGTATATTCGATAAATTATATGAAGTGATAGTTTTATTTCCGGCAAAAGATTCATTGTATGCCGTAATAACAGCAGAACAAGCCGTAACTGATTGATCCATAACGGCTTTAATTTTCTTCCTGATGTTTGCTAAAGGCGCAAATGCTAAGCCTAATATTACGGTTGCAATAATAGCCAGCTGCCATGAATTATAAAATAATACACAAACTAGTGATATTGATGAAAATAATCTTGAAACAAAAACTTTTAAATTGTCCAATAGACCGCTGCAAGCTTTATCTGCGTCATTGTTAAAATGAAATACAATATCTCCTGATTTTTTCTTATCAAAATATGCGGTTTCAAAGGTTAGCATCTTTTTGTACAAATCCATTTTTAAATCATTAGTGATTTTGCCGCCAACCCATGTATTTAAATATGTTGCCAAATAGTTCAATAGCCCTTGAATTACAGTAAATGCAACAATGGCTAGAGGAATGTACCACGGTGATTGTACCGTTTTTTCAACCATTACCAAATCCATATACGGTTTTAACGATAGAGCGATTACTGCATCTAACGAACCTATAGGAATACATACAAGTATTGCAAGCATTGCTCTGAAAGAATACGGTTTTACGTATGGCAGCATTCTTGCATAATTAATATACATTTGAGATGTTTTTATTCTCTCAATTATATTTTTCGGACGTATTAATTGTAATTTCTCTGATATATCCATAAACATACCTATGTACATTATACATTAAACATAAAATATTATTTTATACTATTTATGATGTTTATAATTCTTTGCATATCCTTTTTGCTATAGCTGTCATTTATAGGCAATAGCATTAAATATTTCTGAAAAATTCCTTCTGTTGTATTTTCAGGCATTTTGTTCCATAATTTTTCAACGTAAATATTATTATTTGATAATTGTTTCTCAATATTTTGGTTATAATTCAAGTACGGATAATACATTGGTACATCATTTTCTTCTATGGACAGTTCTATAAGGTTAGTTTTGTCTAATACTTTATGCAACATACGGAATTTTTCTAATCTCATTTCCTTCTCTGCTTCTATATTGTATTTTGATATGATATCCGTTGTTTCTTTAGACATATACATAATGTTTTTTTTGTTCAATCTTAATTCATTTTGTATAAATTCGTATTTATTGCTTTTATCGATTTTTGGACTTGTATCGGCTTTAAAATCTTCGTTTAAAAATTTTGTTGTATATAAAAAAGCTCCGTCTGCTGTATTTAGAAATTTTCTTGCTGAATTAAACGATGCTAAACCTCTATGAGGCATATAAAATGCCTGTGCATTGTCTATAATAGTATTTTTATATTTATTGGTTATAGTTTTAACATTTTTAGAACAAATACCAAAATAGTTAGTGTATAAAATATATCCTTCCGTAGGTAATTCTTCTTTGGGCATAAAATTTTTATCAATATGGTAAAATTTGATTTTACAATCTTCTTTTTTGATTGATTGCCATACAACAGGACAAGTATAAAAGGGAATATATATTTCTTTTATTTTATATGCTCTTATTATATATCTTAGGCAGTTTCTTGCCGTGTTTAATGCAATATAATCTTTAAATTCAGTCATTTTAATTTATTATA
This sequence comes from Candidatus Gastranaerophilales bacterium, assembly GCA_016282705.1. GTDB lineage: Bacteria > Cyanobacteriota > Vampirovibrionia > Gastranaerophilales > Gastranaerophilaceae > Avigastranaerophilus. Next base: position 28,498 of record JAEELO010000047.1, read on the forward strand.
TTTTTTTCAAAAAACGGAAGAATTCCCAGTAAATACCATTTTTCTGATTTCGTACTCTCTTTAATAATTAAAACAGGTATTCCGAATAAAGAAAATCTTTGCTTCTCCGCTTTAAAATACCAATTTTCTACAGGAATTTTCTTCTCTTTTACAAATGCTAAAACAGCTCGTTTAGCTGCAATTCTGTCTTGAATATGTTTTCTTGTCTTTCTTGCATTAACTGTTGATCTTGGATTTTCCCAATAAAAATAACGTACGTCGGGAACTGTCGCAATTTTATTTGCATAATATACTGCAGTTATAGAAAATAACTTATCTTCGCAATATACCCCTTCCGTAAAACGAATATTGTATTTATCAATATATTCTTTTCTGTATATTTTATTTGTCGGACATTCATTTTTATTTTGATTGCATACCTTGAATTTATTCATTATATCTTCATATTCAATCTCGTTTTTTATGCATAATCTGGGTTTGTATTTTGTAATGCTCACCCTTACATTTTCTGCAAGTGCTATATCTGCATCGTGTTTTTTTGCTATTTTGTATAGCGCTTCATAATAGTCTAAATCAACATAATCATCAGCATCACAAAAACCGATGTATTCTCCTCTTGCATATTTTAAACCGTTATTCCTTGCTGCACCCTGAAGCATATTTTGCTGGTTTATTATTTTAATTCGTTTATCTATTTGTGCAAGCTTGTTGACAGGCTCCATTGAATTGTCCGTAGAACCGTCATTTACTACTATTATTTCAATATCTTCCAATGTCTGCATTACAAGATAATGCATACATCTTTCAATATATTCTCTGGCATTATATACGGGAATTATTATTGTAACTTTAGGATTTGTGCATTCATTTCTAAACTTATATTGCTCAATATTATAATTCACCACGGGTAAACTTGTATTAGATGCGTTATTGCCTTTTAGTATATTAGCTATGCTTGACATCATAATATTATACCTTTTGCTGTTTATTTATAAAATATAAAAGAAACAAAACTATATTACAATCAACAATTATCATTAAGTTTTGTAAATTAATACTAAAGTTTTCACTCCCGCTGTCGATATATACGATATATATACAAGGGATACAAAATATGGATTCGTTAAACTCTATTTCCGAGTCATATAGTGTAACAGCAAAAGCTGTAACTGCATTGTCTATTGCTACAATTAATAAATTAATATCATACGGTATTGATGTAAAAGGTGTTTCTTCCGAGATGGAAGCAAAAAGCCTTATTCAAAATGCAGAACATACACGTGAGGCTGCAGAAGCACATAAATCTTCTTCTCCGACAAGAGAAGAAAAGTTATTTATGCGGTTAAAATTACTTGCAGGCAGGCTTGGTATTACTGTAACCGAGCAAGAAAGAATTTCTGAAATTATTTCAAAAATACAAAAAAGGATTTCAGAACTTGAAAAACAGAAGAATAATAATTCCGATTTTAATGCTATTAAATCCGAATTTGAAGCAATAAAGTCACAGTACAACAGTTTGTTAAAAGGTGATTCACCTTTATTAACAGGAATGGATATATTGGGTAAAAGCAACAGAGCTGTTATAGGCTTATAGAATTGGTTGGATAGTAAAGAAATACCTCTGATTTTATCAGAGGTATTTTAAATTGATAAATTTCTTCGTTATATAATAGTCTTGTATACAGATTTATAAGGCTTATTAATATGAATAAACAGCAATTTATAGAAGATGATTTAAAATATATTTGGCGTCCTTTTACTCAAATGAAATCACTTGAAGATGCTTCAAATCGGCCGATTGTAATTACAAGAGGAAAAGGAATTTACCTCGAAGATATTGACGGAAATAAATATATTGATGCTGTTTCTTCTTGGTGGGTTAATACCCTTGGGCATTCCAACGACAGAATAAATAAAGTTATATATGAACAGGCGCAGAAGATTGAGCATGTTATTTTTGCAGGATTTACTCATGAACCGGTTGTTGAATTTTCTAAAAAAATAATCAATAAAATCAATAATAAACTTACGAAAGTATTTTTTAGTGATAACGGTTCAACTTCTGTTGAGGTTGCATTGAAAATGGCATATCAGTATCAGGTATTAAAAGGACATCCCGAAAAGAAAAAATTTATTGCTCTAAAAAATTCTTATCACGGAGATACACTTGGTGCTGTTTCTGTCGGCGGAATAGATATGTATCATAAACTTTATAAGCCGTTATTATTTGAAATAGAACAAGCAGAAAGTCCGTATTGCTATAGATGTCCGATGAACTGTAATAAAGAAACCTGCAATTGCGAATGTTTAAAATCCGTTGAGGATATTTTAAGCGATGATGCATCTAATATCGCAGGTATGATAATAGAACCTCTTGTTCAGGCAGCAGGCGGTATGATAATGTATCCGCCTAAATATATTACTAAATTGAGATCGATATGTGATAAATATAATATTTTACTGATTGATGATGAAGTAGCTATGGGCTTCTACAGAACAGGTAAGTTATTTGCGTGCGAACATGCAGGTATTGTTCCTGATATCATTTGTGCTGCAAAAGGAATAACTGCAGGTTATATGCCTTTATCAGTTACTATTACTACAGATGAAATATATAATGCTTTTTATGATGATGATACGGACGGGTATAAAACTTTTTATCACGGTCATAGCTATACTGCGTATCCGTTAGCTCTTGCCGTTGCTCTTGAAAATTTAAAGATACTTGAAGAAATGAATATTGAAGAGTATTTAAAGCCTAAAATAGAAAGATTTTCTAAAGAACTTGAAAAATTCCGTAATCATAAAAATGTTGGAGATATCAGGCAAACAGGCATGATATGTGCCGTAGAACTTGTTAAAAATAAAGTTACAAAAGAACCGTTTGCTTATGAAGATGGTATAGGAAAGAAGATTTATCTTGAGGGATTAAAACTTGGTGCGATACTCAGACCGATGTGGAATTGTATATACTTTATAACTCCTTATATTATTACTGAAGAAGAAATAAAGAAACTTACCGATATTGCTTATGAGGCATTAAATCGTGTTTTACCTAATTAATAATGTTATAGATTTATAACAATTTTATAAATTGTAATACGAAACACTTTAAAAATCAGTATTTAAATAGTAAAATATTAGTGTTTATAAAATACAAGTGAGGTATCATATGGGATTTATTAGTAAAATATTTGATAGTGTTGATGATGCAATATTTGGAAGCAGTAACTTAAAGCCGGATAGACGCGGCAGAGTATACGGTTCAAAACATGATGATAAAATTAAATATAAAAGTTCTTGGAGACAAAAGAGCAAGTATTATATCTATGCGGATAGAGGGGATGACCTTGTTGATTTAAGTAAAACTTCAACAAAAAATGAGATATACGGAGACCGCGGTGATGATACTATTAAAGGCGGCAAGAAAACTGATTATATATATGGAGATAAAGGTAAAGACAGTTTATACGGTAATGGCGGTGATGACCATATTCGGGGTGAAAATGACGATGACTATATAAGCGGCGGTGACGGTAAAGATGAAATATTTGGTGATAGAGGCGATGATACAATCTCCGGCGGAAAAGGTAATGATACTATAAATTGCGGCAAAGGTCAGGATGAAGTAAACGGTAATCAAGGCAACGATAAAATATACGGAGATGAAGGCGATGATACTTTAAAAGGTGGAGTCGGAAATGATACTATATATGGCGGAGAAGGCGATGATGACCTCTATGGTGACAGAGGAAACGACGTTATATATTGTGAAGATGGCGATAATATGGTATATGGCGGTCTTGGAAATGACAGATTATATGACGGCAAAGGTAAAGATACAATATATGCGGGAAAAAATGATGATAAAATCTATCTTCAAAAAAGTGGTAATAATACTGTATATGCTGATGCCGGAAAAAATACCATTAATTGCAAAACATCAAATAATACTATAAACTTAGGGGTAGATAACGATACAGTTATATTCTCAAATCGTACCAAAAATAATATTGTAAAATTTACTGATGCTGATAGCTCTCTGCTTCTTAGATTTGACAGTTCTGATATAACCGCAGAAAAAACTAAAAATACAGTTAAAATTACTTGCGGTACTTGTACGGTTACCGTTCGCAACTATAAATCCAGCAATACTTTCAATGTTAAGCACGGTGATATGACTGAATCAATTGAAGATATTCTTAATGGTGGCAGTACTTCTTCATTAATGAAAACATTTAAAGCTGTTAAATCAGCAGCTGCTATTAGTCATGATGTTGCAGCTTGGAAAAGTGCAAATTCAAGTGCTGATATGCAAGCTTTAATAGGTACTGATAACAGTAATGCAAAAACCGATTTAACTGCATATTTTGTTCAAAATCCGAATAATATTGCATAGTATAAATAAAAAAATAAACAGGGACATAATCTGTCCCTGTTTTTTTGTAATAAAATATTTATGCTTGAGGAATTAATTATGGAATATTTTATTACAGGTATTGATACGGACATTGGAAAAACATATGTAACAAGAGGATTGGCGCTTAGTTTTGAACGTTCCCAAAGAAAAGTTGGTGTATATAAACCGCTGCAATCAGGTGCAATAAAGACAAATTCAGGATATTTAGCACCTGATATAGAAGCTGTAAAAATTTTATCAAAAACCATTAATACAAAATGTTCATATCTCTTAGAAGGTGAAGTTTCTCCGGCACTGGCTGCCAGACTTGCTGGTGTTAAAATTGATATTAATAAAATTAAAACGGATTTTAATTCTTTTAGAAGTGAAAATGAATATACTCTTGTCGAGGGTGCAGGAGGAATTCTTGCTCCTGCTGCAGATAATATGTTATGTGCCGATTTAATTAAAGAATTAAATATTCCGATTATTATCGTAACGGTGCCATTTCTCGGAAGATTAAATCATACTCTTTTAACTGTTCATTATGCTCAAAGTCGTGGAATTACGATAAAAGGTGTAATAGTTAATAAAATACCTGTTTCCACAAATGATTTGGCCTCAAAAAACTTTATAAATGAACTTAAAATGTATATGGATGTTCCGATAATCGGAATGTTAAAAGATGCGGAATATTCATATAATGAGAATGAGTTTATGCAAATTGTTAAACAGTTATAGCGGTTTTTTCTTAATAAGTCCGTTTTGTCTCGGATATATATTTGCCGTTTCTTTTTCTTTTTGTATAACAATTAGTACTCTTTTATTTTCGTTATTTATAGGTAATTTATATTCTATTTTATCAATAACTTTTGAATTTAAAACGGATAGAGCATTTTTAGCTGCGCTTATTTCCTCATCTGCTTTTATGGACTTATATGCAATAAAATACCCGCCTTTGTTTAAATAAGGGATTGCATATTCCAACATTACTCTTAACTCTGCCATAGCTCTTGAAACAACAATATCGTATTTTGAATTTTTGTTTAATTCTTCTGCTCTTTTGCATATTGGATTTATATTCGCAATGTTTAATTCATCTTTCAAATATTTTATAAAATTGATTTTTTTGTTTATTGAATCTATTGCGGTAATATCAAAATTTTTGTATATAATTGACATTGGAACGGAAGGAAAACCTCCGCCTGTACCTATATCTAAAATTTTTGCTTTCTTAATTGCATATTTTTCTATAAATAAATTAACAGCAAGACTGTCATAAATATGTTTTTCAAATAACAAATTTTCATCATTTCTGCTTATTAAATTTACTTTTCTATTGTATTCCAGAAACAATTTTATATATTGGTTAAAGGTTACTTCTCTTGAGTTGTTTATGCTTATATTTAGTTCATTGAGCTTTTCAAACATTATTTTTTATTCTTTATTTCGTTCATAATTTTAAGGAAATCAACTTCTCCGAGTTTCGTTTTAATTTTATTGATTTTTAAATCAACTTGTTTTTTACTGTCTTCTATCATGTTATGAGAAGTTATAGATCTTACAATTAAATAAGATTTAAGTGCTTTTTTATAGGATTGATTTCTTGCATAATAGTCTGCTATCTCAATATATGCGGATATTTGAAATGTTATATCATTCAGCTTTTTTGCCGCGGTTAAAGCATTTACAAGATATTCATGTGTATTTTCCGACTTTTCATTTTCTGCAATTTTTGCCAGCTTTAAATATGAGTAATATAATCCTTCATAATTATTTCTTTTTGTATCTGCACTAATTGAAAGTTCTAAATACATTTTTGTAGATGAAATATTATCATTATCAAACGATATTTCTGCTAAATTTGAGTATGCCGAAGCCAGATATTCGTTAACATCAGCATCTGATGATGTTTGAACACAACGTAAATAGTATTTTAATGCCAAGTTTGTATTTTCTGCATCATCATATAAAAGTGCATTTTTAAAATAACATTCACACAATAGTGAAGTATCGGATAATTTTTCTGCTTCTGACAATGCTTTTTGTGCGTATTTTATGGCTGTTTCTGTATCCATATTGTTGTCTTCCAACTCCGATAAATCTAAGAATACTCTAACAACCATTTCTTCTGATACACCTTTGGGAGAATATAAAATCCTTTTATATACTTCTTTAGCCTTATCAAATTTGTATGTTTCCGAGTATATTTGCGCAACACTCAACAATATTTCATTTGCTTTTTCGGGTTTTTCGTCAATATATAAGCTGTATACCTTTTCATAATTTTTTATTGATTCATCGATATTTTGTATTTTCTTATAGCAAATAGCAAGTTTTGTATATATAATTGGTTCTTTGTGTACAAACATTTTATCATCCGTATAAGTGAGAGCTTTTTTATAGTATAGGATTGCAGCACCGAAGTCATATGCATTTTCATATGTTTGAGCTATTTCTATATATTCATCCATTGATTGAGGAATAATATCAATATCATTTTTAGGCGATTCCTTTTCTTCGGATGGAGTATTTGCAATTTCTTCAAAATGTTTAGTAATTAAATCGTCAGGTTTTGAGGCATTTAATAACAGCGAATCTACATTAGAAAGCTCAAATCTTCTTTTTTTGTCTTTTTTAGGTGTTGAAGTTCTTCTGACAGAAGAAGGTTCGTTGTCTCTTGGTACTTCAAATCCTGTTGAACGAACATAACTTAAATATGTGAAATCTTGAACTTCTGAAGTTCTTTGTCTTCCTGTTCTTTCAAGTTCTTTTTCTAAGTTCTCAACTTTACTTTGATGATATACTATTTCTTGTCTCATTGTCAGTCGGGATAAGAATAATTCTCTGTCAAACGGTTTTAAAGGAAGTTCGGATTCATATACTTCCAAAAGATATTTATGTATTCTTATTTTTGTTTCCGTATTTATTGATTTTATAAATTCGCTTTTTATATAATCTTTCAAATAATATTTCCCAAATTTCTCAGACACAACGTGTTTTTGCAGTAAAAACTCTATATCATCTTCCGTTCCGAATTTTTGATTTACAAGGAAACTCATATTAACACCGTGTCTTATGATGGTTAATATTAATAGTAATTTTATATATTTTTCAGACGAAATTGATAAAAGTCTTGAAACAAGAAATTCCAGAAAATTCTTTGAGGATTTTTTATATTCCGATAAAAAGTTTATTAATGAAATTCCCATTGTTTGAATAATTAGTACTGCAAGTTCAAGCAATAAGTAATGACCTCTTGAAACTTTATATAATTCGGCACATTCATATTTATTGCCTTGAATTTCATTTTTCTCAAGATATTCATACATTTCATCGGGTGTTATTGAAGTTAATAAACAGGACTTAGTTGAATCATCCGAAATTAAATCTTCTTGCCTGAATGACCTTGAGCATATAACGATTTTTATCTTCTCAAAGTGAGAAAGATAATTAATAAATCCCAGAATGTCTTTTTGTGTATCTTTGCTTCTCATATTTATTTCAAAAGAATCAAAAATAAACAGCATCGGAGCGTCGCAATATTTAATATATGTATTAATTTTTTCGGAAAATATTGTTGAATCTGCCTTTGGCAGAGTTATTTTCTTTTCGTTATGGTATATGGAAAAATCTCTGAATACGGATAATAATACGTCATCCATATTAATTGCTTCTTGATACGAGTTCCTGAATACCAGAACATCTTTATCAATAAAATCAAGAAAACAATCCGCAACATATGTTTTCCCCGAACCCATAAAGCCGTTTAATATAAAAATATTGTCAGATGTATTTAAAAATTTAAGAAGTTGTGCTATTTCTTTTATATTGTGTTTAAGTATAAAATCATTTTCTCTGCCCTCAATGTAATCTTCAAGTGCAGATGTATCTGTCTTTAATTTTTCAACTATTGGTTTATATAAATCTTTTACAAAATTATAATCCATAATATCTATAATATTATATAATGCCCTTTTAGTAATCTGTTAAACAGAGTATTTATTAACCATTAGTTACAATTCTTTGATTATTAAATTTTATAATAGTATCATTGTATATAATGAAAAATCTCGGTAAATTATTAAAAATTTTTTTATTTATTATAATTGTGGCGAGTAGTCTATATTTATTTTTCTTATTCGCTCTTCCTTCTATTTTAAATTCACATTTTATTAAAAATAAAGTTAATAATTTCGCATATTCTAAAATCGGAGTTGAAATAAATGCGGAGCATCTTCATTTTAAAACAATGCCGGCATTAAGTATTAGTGCGTCTGCGGATAAAATAAAATTGAATAATAAAACAGAAGAACTGTTAAATGCTAAAAATTTTAATTTGGAATTTAATTTATTACAATTTGCTTTAAAAAAAATTGATGTTGAATATGTATATATTAATGAAACAGGACTTACAAATTTAATAAAATCAAAAGAAAAAAGAGAAAAATTTAATTTTAAACTTGATAAAATTTCCGAAATAAACATTAAAAGTGCAGAAATATGGTTTGATAAAGGTAATCTTAACAGTATTTTTGTTATGATAACCGATTTGCATCAATTTAATAAAGATAATAAAATTTATTATACTTTTCAAGCCGATATAGTTTCAGAAAGATTGAGAAATCTGATTAGTATCGGAAGGAGTGGCGGTTTATACATTGAAAATAATGAATTATATGCGGATAATTTGCAAGTTTTGATTGGTGTTTCGGAACTTACATTTAACGGCAGAGTCTGCAATGATAAATATAGAAATACAGATTTAAGTATTAAAGGTTCAGATATACCTATTAGTGACATAATGTCTTCATTACTGTATTTTCAAAAACTAAAGGAGCCGGGTAAAAAATTTATTGAAAACTTTTATGATTACGCAGGGACAATGGTGGTTGATTTACAGCTTAAAAATAAAGGTATTTTCGGGAAATGCAGTGCAAATATGCTTTCAGGAACTTCTGTATTATTTAATGTTCCGATACTATTTAAAAAAGTTGACTTTATATTTAATGAAAGAAATATGAAAGCATCGGCATATGGTACTTTGGGAGGAGAAGAAGTATTTTCTTCCGTTGAAATGTCAAATATTGCAACACGGAATCAACAGGTTGAAGGTTATGTCCATTCTAATCTTACAAATAAGACGGTAAATAAGTATATAAAAGATGTTACTGTTAAAGGAATTGCCGAAGCAAGTGTTAAGTATGCCATTAAAAATAAAATAATAGATGTTGATTATATGCTTAAACTGGCAAAAGATTCTGATATATATTATAAATCTGCATATTTGGGATTAGAAGACAAAAACAGACGACTTTTTGTTAATACGGTTAAAAATAATGATGAATTGAAAATTACAAATTATGATTATTCAATACAGGATGAAAGTCAAGTATCGAAAATTATAATGGGAGAGGGGCTATATAAAAAAGAAAACGGTCATCTTAAACCTCAATATTTAACATTTAAAACTCAAAATGATGCACCGGTATCGGTCACCGGTTCATTCTATAAATATATTGAAGGCGGTTATTTTAACGGCGATTTAAAATATGATTTTAAAAATGAAATTATAACCGGCATATTTAATATTAAAAATTCAAAATATAAGAATTTTGAAATTACTAATGCAAGTGTAGATGCAAATACGGCTATCGTAAAAATTGAATCCCACGGTACTTATAAAAATTCTCCTTTTAAGTGCCAGATAACCGCTTTAAATAAATTTTCAAATAAAATTAAAATTTATGATATGAATCTTTTCTTGGATGAATTTATTGTTAAAAAATCTTCTCCCGTAAATAAAAATTCAATGATAGCGAAGTCCCAAAAAATTGTTAAAAAAGCAAAACAAATGGATGTAGATATTGATAAATGGACAATAAAAATAAATAAAATTATCAGAAGAAGATTGGTAATCAGCGATATTAACATTTCGGGAAATATACACAACAAAATTTTTAAATTTAATGTTTTGCCTCTTAATTTTGCAAAGGGAACAATATCTGCAAACGGTATATATGATTATGCAAACAGTTCTTCCGATGTTGTAATTAATGCAAATAATATAGATTCTGAAACAGCTGCAGATGTTGTATTTGAATTGCCAAATCAAATTGAAGGAATTGCAAATGCTAAATTACATGCAAAAACATATAACGGCTTGGATGATGTTAAAGCAAAAGTTATTTTTTCAGTAGATAACGGTTTTTTACCTAAATTGGGTAATACAGAATTTTTAGTTAAAAAGTCTAAAATGATAAAACGTCCTTTTAAAATTAAATTATCAGATGTTGTTAATATAGACTTGCAAAATGTTAAGATATTAAGTTCAAATTTAAAAGGTGAATTTGATTATGATAATTTAAAAATACGTAATGCAAATATAACTTCATCACAAAAGTATTTAGCACTTTTAATTCAGGGTGATTATGATATAGTCAAAGAACAGGCGGATTTTAGTGTTTTAGGTAAATATAATAAAAGTAAAATAAGCAAAATAAAGGTTTTCTTTGTCCCTTTGTCCTTGATTTTAAGAACGGTATTCAGAACAGAAAATACTATGGAACAGTATAAAGAACAGTTTAAACTTGTTCCGGATATTGATTCGGATATTGATGATGAATGTGCGTTCAGAGTAAAAGTTAAGGGAAATATAAATACTAACGACGTAAAGGTTGAACTTAAAAGAATAAAATAATGTGTTGCAAAAATTTTTTTGTATTAGAATATTCATGTATTCCCCTTTCGTCTAATGGTAGGACGCAACACTCTGGATGTTGCTATCGAGGTTCGAATCCTTGAGGGGGAGTTTTTTATTAAGGAGAAAAGGTATGTTTCAAGTAATTACGGAAAGAGATTATTCTGAATTCTCAAGAAAACAAATCGGTGAATTTACTGATTTTGAAAAAGCGTTAGAAGCAGCAAAAAAGGCTATAGAAGGCAAAGAAGGACTTCGATATATTATTGAAAAAACCGACGGTCATATTGACAGTTACGGAAATCAAATAGTTACTGTCGTTGCAGAAAGTGAATAGATAATTATATAATATCTATCCGAATTAAAATCAAAAAATCTTATATTATATATAAGATTTTTTGATTTTGAATTGAAAATAGTTTATGTTACTAATTTTAAGCTGAATTATAGGTCTAAAATTGACTTATAAAGTTTGAAATGATACAAAAATATTATGGAACAAGGATATCTTTTTGACAGTACAAAAAACCAACCTTTAGCATCAAGATTAAGACCTAGAAATCTTGATGAATTTGTCGGGCAGACACATTTAATAGGGGAAGGCAAGGTTCTTCGTAAACTTATAGAAAATGATCAAATAACGTCTTTAATTTTTTGGGGACCTCCGGGAGTTGGTAAAACGACTCTTGCAAGAATTATTGCAAATAAAACTAATTCTAAATTCATTGATTTTTCTGCCGTAACAAGCGGAATAAAAGAAATAAGAGCCGTTATGGAACAGGCAGAGCAAAACAGAAAAATCGGCGAAAGAACAATAGTTTTTGTAGATGAAATTCACAGATTTAATAAAGCTCAGCAGGATGCATTTTTACCATATGTAGAAAAAGGAAGTATTATCCTAATAGGTGCAACAACCGAAAATCCTTCATTTGAAGTTAATAGTGCGTTATTATCACGTTCAAAAGTATTCGTACTTCAATCATTAAAAACAGAAGATTTGGTATTGCTTTTAAAACGTGCAATAACTGATGAACGAGGTTTCGGAAATCAGAAAATAAATATTACTGATGAAATGCTTGAAATAATTGCAAAATTTGCAAACGGTGATGCAAGAGGTGCTTTAACAACATTGGAAATGGTTATATTAAACGGTGATGTTGATAAAGAAGGTGTAACTCACGTTACAAAAGAATCACTGGAACAGTGTATTTCAAAAAAATCTCTTTTATATGATAAAAACGGGGAAGAGCATTACAATATAATTTCCGCACTTCATAAATCAATGCGAAATTCTGATCCTGATGCTGCTGTGTATTGGCTGGCAAGGATGCTTGAAGCAGGAGAAGACCCTTTATATATTGCAAGACGAGTAACAAGATTTGCAAGTGAAGATGTCGGACTTGCCGACCCTCATGCATTAGGAATAGCAGTTGCTGCTTATCAGGCATGCCATTATATAGGAATGCCTGAATGCTGTGATGCTCTTGCTGAAGCTGTGATATATTTATCAATGGCGCCAAAATCAAATGCGGTTGATGTTGCTTATGCATATGCAAGAACGGATGCAATTAAACATTTGGCAGAACCGGTTCCTCTTGTAATAAGAAACGCACCAACTAAACTTATGAAAGAATTAAATTACGGCAAGGGATATCAATATGCTCATGATACTGAGGAAAAATTGACTTCAATGCAATGTCTTCCTGATTCTTTAAAAGACAGAGAATATTATAAACCGACAGAGCAAGGTTTGGAAACAAAATATAAAGCAAAATTGGAACAAATTAAACAGTGGAAAAAAGAACATCAATAAAAAAAGAGGGAAGTTTTATCTTCCCTCTTTTTTGTATATTAATAATTTGTTGCTCTTCGCATAAAATATGCTTGCGGATGGTCGCAAACAGGGCATACTTCGGGAGCTTTTTTGCCGATAACAATATGTCCGCAATTGGAGCATTCCCAAATTGTATCTCCCTCAGAAGAAAATACAATACCATTTTCAATATTTGCCAATAATTTTCTGTATCTTTCTTCATGTTCTTTTTCAATATCTGCTACTTTTTCAAATAATATTGCAATTTTTTCAAAGCCTTCTTCTCTTGCTTCTTTTGCAAAGGTCTTATACATATCTGTCCATTCGTAGTTTTCACCTTCTGCAGCAGCTTCTAAATTTTGTTTG
>JAEELO010000048.1 GCA_016282705.1 Candidatus Gastranaerophilales bacterium
ACCTTTTTATAGGCTTTATTATCGACATCAGAATCGCCAGTTTGACGATAGCTACGATAGAGATTTCTGGAAATACCAAGGCGAGTGAAAGCAAAAGTTGCACTCAGATCAAAGAAGTTTGAGGTGCGGCCACGTTTAGCTTTAGTGAAGGCTTCGCGGAAATTAACGTCACTAGAATAGACTTCACGGAATGAACCGGAGGTAACATTAATGCCAGACCAGTCGAGCGTGTAACCACCGTCACCGCCATTAACAGCAATTCCCTGTTCTTTCAAACGATCTTCAAAATATTCTGGGAACTCGCCGCGTTTGCCAGCTAAGAGTTCTTCAGTAACACGAATGGTGTTTTCGGAATATGAACCAAACATAGTATCGGTAGCACGAGTGATGAGAGTTTCAATTTGGTTGCCGAGGGATCCGACCATGGTAAACATGATAAAAATTGCAGTGAAAGCAAGACCACCAATCAAAAGCAGTGGAAGGCCTTTTCTAAGTCTCATGCCACGAGAAAGTTTGCGGGATTTTTTGAAATTTTCAGATAAAGTTTTGCCACGGCCAGTATAGCTGAAACTATTTTTAGAGCTTTCTTCAGCATACTTGGATTCGTTAGTAGCGGTTTCAATTGTTTCAGAATGATTTGGTGTTTTTGAGGCTTCAGTTTCGGCAGCGCGTAAAAAATCAGGAGTAATCGAATCTTTGCCGAAATACGTGTTTTTAGCCATAAAATAAGAGACCTTTTATGTCTCTTATTTTAACATTTTTTTCTCTATTTTAAAAGTGGATATGGTTTTATTCATCTTTAATATCGGAAATAATATTTCTGTGAATGTTATATAGTGACATTGGTATTGTGGCGATAATTCCGACTAAGAATAAACTAATTAAAATTGAAATAATAATTGGTTCAAATGATACAATTGAGAATGAATCGTTTGGAAAGCCATTTTTCGAAATGAAGTCTATTATTTGGTCTCTTGCAAGTTGGTTTTTTACTAATAGAATTTCAAACAGTGTAAACAGAATACTGAATACTATTACTCTAGTAATAAATATGATAGTGTATGATATATATATCTTTAAAATATCAATCTTCTTGGCACCAATTGCCCTAAAAATTGCTGACTCTTTCCTGCTTTCAAGCATCATCTTCATCGTTATAAGAAAGACAATCGCAAATATAATTATTGTTGAAATTATGATGAGGAAGAATGTTATTTTCTCTATTTTTTCTGATAAATCTATTATCAATAAATAGTTAAGGCCAAAAATTTCTGAAAACCATTCTTTATCACAGTCTTCATGTGGGTTACAAGAATTATTATTTAGAAATGATTTGGCGGCATCTATGGTTTTGAATGCTATGATGTTGGTATTGATGCCAGACTTTATAAAAATATCATTTTTATATTCTTCGTTGAAGAATATGTTTTTATATTTATTATAATTATCGGAGTTTTTAAATTTTAATATAGGAATTAAAGCTCCGGAGTAATATCTAACATTAATAATGTCAGTGAAAAGCTCATTAATATTGGATGCAGTGTTTGATATCTGGTGCTGTAATGGGATTATGCCAATGACTTGGAATTTAATAATATTATCTTCACTGCAAGTGTCAATGACTGATGTGTTTTCTCGATAACACGCGAAATAAATTTTTCCTTCAGGATTTTCTGTATTGAAGAGCTTTCTACTTTCCTCCGATGTGATAATTACGGGGATTGCATCTAAATCACTTTCGATGTTATTTTTGATAAATTTTTTAAGAAATTTATCTTCTATAAATGTATAGTTTGATTTTTTTACATCGGTATCGTAGTTACCGTATTGTATATTTTGTTGATCTTCTTTGAGCTCAAGAAGATTCTCGGAGTCCTTACTTTCTCCGATATAGTGTAAAATTGGGCTGGATGTATTTGACTGATAAATATTATAAATGTTTGAAATTGAGAGTTTGTTTTTAAGACTATTTAAATTTGAAAGGGTGTTTTTTGCGGTTTTTGCGTATTCAGATTTCTTGTATTCGATATATTTGTTAAAGTGTGGTGATTCATAATTTGTGATATAACCGGTTTTCGTCTTTTCTGTGCTATTCTCGTCAGATATAAGTATAGACTCTTCGTTCTCATAATTTTTTTCAAAATCTTTGATATCCGCTACTTGTTCTTTAGATAAATCATATCGAGAAAGCCATAGTATGTCAGATGGAATATTTGGCGTTATTTTTACGTAATATTCGTTGTCGAGTGATTCGCTAATATAGCTCTTAATACTATTTAAGACGCCGTTTGAGATTGTAATAAAAAATAATAAAATGCTTACAGCGATTGATGAAATGATCGTAGCGATATAAACAACAGATTTTTTATGTTTAATTTTATTTCTGCTTATTTTTAAAGCGTTTATAAAAGAAATCATTGTACTATCTCCCCGTCGCTTATAGCTATATGCCTTGTGGCGACTTTTGCTATTTCATTTTCATGGGTAACAAGAATGATCGTAGTTCCAAAAGTCTGATTTATAATTCGGAGTAATTTAATTATATGAGCCGTATTTATGGAGTCTAAATTACCGGTTGGCTCGTCTGCAAAAATAATACGGGGATTATTTATAAGTGCTCTTGCTATTGCAACTCTTTGACATTGTCCTCCGGATAATTCAGATGGATAATGATTGCTTTTTTCGGAAAGGTCGAGTATCTCAAGTAATCTTTTAATACGTTTTTCGGTTTCTTTTTTGCATTTACCATAAAAAAGTGCCGGAATAATGATATTATCATGTACGGTTAAAAAAGGTTGAAGATTGTATGATTGAAAAATAAAACCCATTTCCTTATTTCGAAATGCAGCTTTTCTGCTATCTGTCATTTTGGAAATATCAATACCATCGTAGAGAACGGTGCCGGAAGATGGAGTTTCAAGCCCACTTAAAAGATGGAGAAGTGTGCTTTTTCCGCTACCGCTTTTGCCGGTTATAACAATAAAATCACCAACATTAATGGAGAGGTCGATATCTTTAATAATAGGATATTGACTATGTTTTCCGTAGTTTTTATAGAGTGACTTAGCTTCGATTAAAGACCTAACCATAAGTGTATTATAACAAGTATTGACAAAAAAACATAGGTTGATGTGATGTCATGTAAGTGTAGAATGAGAGGGTCTGCTGGTGTAGTTTATTACGAAAGTGTTGACTTAAATAGATATTGTAGAATGAATTGGCCAGGTTCTCATGCTGACTATACTGATTTTACGAATGCATATTCTTGGGGTTGTTATAGATAGGCTTGATATAAAAAAGAGAGACTTCGGTCTCTCTTTTCTATATGGTTTTATCGTTGGGGGTTGTTTGCGCGAGCAGCTGGGTTTGTAGTAATCAAACCTTCCTCGGTTTCGGATGCAATAACTTGAATGTGAACGTGG
>JAEELO010000004.1 GCA_016282705.1 Candidatus Gastranaerophilales bacterium
CAGCTTTCTTTTTTCTTCTGCCGCCTAACGGTTTTTCTTCAAAATTGTTAGTTCCGGTTTTTTTTGCTTTGATGTTTTGGTCTGCCATTTCACCAGGCATTAAATTACCTTTGAAAATCCAAACTTTTACACCAATTTTACCCATGATAGTATCAGCTTCTGCAAAACCGAAATCTACATCAGCTCTTAATGTTTGAAGAGGAATTCTTCCTTCTTTTGCCCATTCTGAACGTGCAATTTCAGCGCCGCCCAATCTGCCTGATACCATAACTTTTATACCTTGCGCACCTGCTCTCATAGCTCTTTGCATTGCTTGCTTCATTGCTCTTCTGAATGCGATACGCTTTTCTAATTGAAGTGCTATAGATTCAGCTACTAATTGTGAATCAACATCAACTCTCGCTACTTCAACTACATCGACTGTTACAGTCTTATTAATTAATTTTGAAACAGCTGCTTTTAATTCGTCAATTCCTTGACCGCCTCTTCCGACTACAACACCAGGTTTAGCTGTTACTACAGTTACAGTAACATTTTGAGCTTTTCTGGCAATTAATATTCTTGAGATTCCTGCAGCATAAAGTTTCTTTTTTACAAATTTTCTTATTTTGCTATCTTCTGCTACGAATTCAGGGTACTGCTTTTTAGCAAACCAAGTGCTAAACCAAGGTTGAATTATACCTACTCTAAATCCGGTTGGATGTGTCTTTTGTCCCATTTCTTATTACCTTCTACTTTGCTTCATTTGTTACTTTAACAGTTAAATGAGATGTACGTTTAACTCTGGCATACATTCTGCCTTGAGCACGTGCCTTACCTCTTTTAAGTGTTCTTGATTCATCTGCATATATTTCAGATACTTTTAAAGATTCAGCTGTTCCGCCAAATTTTTCTGCTGCATTAGCCACTGCCGCCGTAATATTTTTTTCTACTACACGTGCTGCAAAATATGGCATGAATTTCAACATACTTAAAGCATCTGCTGCTGATTTGCCTCTTACAAGATTGATTACTCTGCGTAATTTTCTTGCCGGCATTGTTATATCTGTCTGTCTTGCCTTAGCTTCCATAATTTATTTCCTTTTCGCTGTTTTATCTTGCCCTGCGTGGCCTCTAAACATTCTTGTCGGTGCAAATTCACCTAATCTGTGTCCTATCATATTTTCTGATATATAAACAGGTACGTGTGTCTTACCGTTATATACAGCTATTGTATGACCGAGCATATCAGGCTGACCTTCCATTCCCTGAGTAATCATTGATGCTCTTGACCATGTTTTGATTACTTTCTTTTCTCCGCTAGCATTTAGTTTGTCTATTTTTGCTTTTAAAGAATCATGTACATATGCACCTTTTTTTATTGAACGTGTCATTAATTATCTCCTTTATTAGCGTTTTCTTTCTCTGACGATAAGTTTGCCAGATGCTTTCTTTGCTGTTCTTGTCTTATGACCTAATGCCGGTTTACCCCATGGTGTCTTCGGATTTCCACCCGGACCTGTTTTACCTTCACCACCACCGTGTGGGTGATCGCAAGGGTTCATGGTTACACCACGTACCGTTGGTCTTATTCCTAAGTGACGTGTACGACCCGCTTTACCGATTTTAAGGTTTTTAAATTCGGCATTGCCTAAAACGCCAATTGTTGCCAAACATTCTTTTCTTATCATTCTCATTTCAGAACTCGGCATTTTGATTGTTACATAGTTACCGTCTTTTGCCATTAACTGCGCACCGGCACCTGCTGTTCTAACCAATTTTGCTCCGCGTCCCGGTATTAATTCTACGTTGTGAATTATTGTACCTAAAGGTATTAATTCTAACGGAATTGCATTCCCTGTTTGTACTTCTGCTTCCGGTCCGGATAATATTGTATCACCTACTTTTAAATCTTGAGGTGTTAAAATATATCTCTTTTCACCATCTGCATAACATACTAATGATATTCTTACATTTCTGTTTGGATCATATTCTATAGTTTGAACTACAGCAGGAATACCGAATTTTTCACGTTTAAAATCAATTACACGGTAAGCCTGTTTATGTCCGCCACCTTTATGACGGCATGTAATTCTGCCTGTATTATTTCTTCCGGCTTTCTTTCTCATAGGCTTTAGCAATGACTTTTCAGGAGTTGAAGTTGTTATTTCTGCAAAATCACTTTTGGTCATTCCTCTTTGTCCCGGAGATGTCGGATTTATTTTTCTTATACCCATCGGTCTATACTCCTGCTACTGTTAAATCTACAATCGGATCGCCTTCAACTGTTACTATAGCTTTTTTGCTTGATTGAGTTCTTCCGACTGAATATCCTACTCTTTTTGCGTGTGACGGCATATATACCGTTCTCACTTTTTTAACTTTTCTTCCCGGAAAAGCTAATTCAATGGCTTTTGCTATCTCTATTTTTGTAGCATCTTTTGCTACTTCAAATGTATATTGAGATTCTGCTGACATTGATTTTTCTGTGATTATAGGTCTCTTAATGATATCGTATAATCTTTCTTTGCTTTGCTTCATCGTACTCATTATTTTGATAACCTCTCAGTTATTTCTAATATTGCTGCTTCTGTCATTACAAGATTATCTGCTTCCAGTAAATCTTTTACATTCAAGTTTGACGGTAAAATGATTTTTACATTCGGTAAATTTCTTGCTGCTAATTCCAATTGTCCGTTTTCTGCTGCTTGTGTATTAGCAATAATTAAAATTTTACCTTCTACTTTTAATGCTTTTAATGACTCTGCTACCAGTTTTGTTTTAGCTTCAGTAATTTCAGAAAAATCTTTAACTAAAACTGTGTTATCTATTCTTGCTGATAGTGCTGATTTTAATGCAAGTCTTCTTGCTTTTTGAGGCATTGAAAATGCATAATCTCTCGGTTTTGGTCCGAATACAACACCACCGCCTGCAAACAATGGACTTCTGATAGAACCTGCTCTTGCTCTACCTGTTCCTTTTTGTTTCCACGGTTTTCTTCCGCCGCCTGAGACTTCTGCTCTTGTTTTTGCACAAGCATTACCGCCTCTTGCGTTATTTAATTGTCTTCTTAATGCCATATGCATTACATGCAAATTCGGTTCAACTCCAAATACTTTTTCATCAAGAGTGATTTGACCGACTTGCTTTCCGCTTGTACTTAATATTGAAACTTCTTTTGTCATAATCTTTTTTCCTTTTATTGAACTTAGAGTTAGTTCCATTTAACTCTTGATGGTACAACTGTTACTAATTTACCTTCCGGTCCGGGTACTGAACCCTTTATAAGTAACAAATTGTTTTCACTGTCTACTCTTACTACTGTAAGCTTTGTGATTGTAACTCTTTCGTTACCCATGTTTCCGGCCATTCTCTTACCCTTTATAACACGGCCCGGTGTTGTACCTGCACCGATTGAACCGGGTTCTCTGTGGTTCTTTGAACCATGAGCCATTGGGCCTCTGCTAAAGTTCCATCTTTTTACTGTACCTTGGAATCCTTTACCGATTGATGTACCTGTTACATCGACCTTTGTTCCTTCAGATAAAACACTTAAATCAATTTTTTGTCCGACTGTGTAGTCAGATGGATTGTCTAATCTGAATTCTTGTAAATGTCTGAAATTTTCTAATCCGTTTTTCTTAAAATGTCCTATTTCAGCTTTTGTTAAATGTTTTTCTTTTGCAGGAACTACACCTACTTGAATTGCATTGTAACCGTCTGAATCAACAGTTTTTACTTGTGTAACTGTTAACGGATCAACTTTTATTACTGTTACGGGAATTGCAAG
>JAEELO010000049.1 GCA_016282705.1 Candidatus Gastranaerophilales bacterium
CTTTTCTTGAATAACTAACCGTCTATAGATTAATACATTTTAATAATTATTATTTACCTAATTCGTAAGCTTTTTTAGCAGTTTTTTCTATTGTTTCGAACATAATGCCAGATATATTATTTTCTTTTAAAACATCATTGCCTACGGCAGTACAACCACCGGGGGTTGTTACGTTAATTATTAACTGTTCAGGAGAAACATCAGTTTCCATAACCATTTTAGCCGAACCCAATGCTGTTTGTGCCGACAATTTAAGACAGGTTTTATAATCCAAACCGAGTTTTTCTCCTGCTTTTGCAATCTCATCTATAACATAATAATAAAAAGCAGGGCCACTTCCCGATATTGCGGTAATTATATCTATATATTTTTCTTCCGCTTCAATTACTTCACCTACACTTTTAAATATATCAAGTGCTATTTTTTTATGTACTTCTTTTGCATATGTTCCGCCGCAAATAGCACTCATGCCTGCATTAACAAGAGCAGGAGTATTCGGCATTATTCTAACAACAGGAACGCTACCTATAATTTCTTCAATAGTCTTTATTGAAATGCCTGCAGCAATTGATAATACAAGATGATTTTCGGTAATATAAGGTTTAATTTCATTTAATACATCTCTTAAAACAAAAGGTTTTACGGCAAACAATATTATATTGCAATTTTTAACTACCTCTGCATTATCGAAAGTAGTATTTACTTTATTTTTTTCTTTTAATACAGTAAGCGCCTGTTCATTTTTATCTGAAACAAATATATTTTCACTTTTACAATAACCTGAAGAAATTATGCCGTTCATAATGGCAGTTGCCATCTTTCCGCCGCCGATAAACCCTATTTTGTTCATATTATTTAACCTTTATAATTTTTGTGATTGACAATAAGTTATGTCTTATTTATTATGATATAACGAAAAAGAACACATTCAAGGAGAAATAAAATGAGACGTACGCTGGAAGGAACAAAAAGAAAGAGACAAAATGTTAGCGGTTTCAGAGCACGTATGGCTACTCCGGGCGGTCAAGAAGTATTAAACAGAAGAAGAGCTAAAGGTCGTCATAAATTAGCTATCACTGCAAAAGAAAGAGCATAAGACTAACAATAAAACTCATATAATAAAAGGGCTGCTTTGACAGTCCTTTTTTAGCGCGTAATATAAAAATATGCTTCAAAAGAAATATCGATTAAAAAAATATTCTGCTTTTAATGCAACTTACAGATTAAAAAATACTGTTGCAAACAGGGATTTATGCATTTATTTCGGGAAAGAAAAAACATCTGACGACATTACAACAAAAATAGCTTTTGTTGTAAGTAAAAAAATTCATAAACGTGCTATTGTGAGAAACAGAATAAAAAGATTAATGAGAGAAAGCATTCGTTTGATAATAAAAAACAATGAATTCAATAATATTCATAAATATATATCAATTATATTTATAGCAAGAAGCAATGCTATAAATAAAAACTTTAATGAAATAGATTTTTCCGTAAGAAACCTGTTAAAAAACAAATTCAAATAGTTATAATTTATTTGCAATAGGTATTTGAAAAGCTTATTAAATCCTTCATTATATTATTTACATCAGCGTTTGTATCGATACCAGCAAGAAAATTAATATATTTTATTTTATTATCCGCAAATCTTTGGGTTTCAGCCATCGGAGCATTACAAGCAGCTTTCATTGCATTTCCCTGTCCGATGTAAAAATCAAGACTGCACATTCCGTTTTTCATACCGTTAGTCTGATACGAAAATTTTTCGGTTGCAAATGATGCAGGAGTACAAGTTCTTAGCTTTTGATAATAATTTAATTCCGACTGAACCTGATTTTTTATATTTTGAGGAAGTGTATCATACAAAGATGCATATACTCTAACCGGAGAAAGCAAAAACAAAAGTAATACAATATAAGTAATTTTATTTTTCATTATTATAAACTCCTTATTTATTTTCTATCATTTGTTGTTTTTTATTGTGAATTACAGATGCGATAAATGCTGCACCAACAATTACAAGACCTGCACCACCGGTTATATATTCGGGAACTTCCATCCTTGTACTTACAAACATTACAACAGCCAAAAAACCTATTGCCCAGTGAGCTCCGTGTTCAAGATATAAATACTGTTTTAATGTTTTCATATCCACCATATAAATAGTTAAAGAACGAACAAACATTGCACCTATAGCAAGACCTATCGTTATTATGATAATATCTTTACTTATTGCAAATGCACCTAAAACACCGTCAAGCGAGAACGAAGCATCTATTAATTCCAAATATAAAAATCCTATAAATCCTAACTTTGCTGTTGTTCCGAGTAAAGCAGCTTTCTTTTCGGCAATATCTTCAAGCAGATTACTTATACTGTCTACTACCAAGTAGCATATAATACCTGTTATACCTGCCATCATTACCGCAACTTTTTGATTATCGGGAATAAAATGCATTAAAGCAACAAGAGAAAGAAGCACTATGATTACATCTATATATCTGATACAATGTATTTTTACCATTGGTTTTTCAATCATACTAAGCCAATGGACTTCTTTTTCAGGATTAAAAAAGTAAGACCAGAAAATCATCATAAGAAAAGCTCCGCCAAACGTAACTAATGGTGCATGAGCTATATGTAAATAATGTGTATATTTATCAACATCATATAATGCAAGTTGAGTTACAGAAAGAACACTTAACCTGGAAAAAACAGCAACTACAATTATGGGGAACAGAAAACGCATTCCGAATACGGCAATCAAAATACCCCATGTTATAAACCTATGCTGCCATTTTGCATCCATTTTTTCAAGTTTCAACGCATTTATAACGGCATTATCAAAAGATAATGTAATTTCAAGTATTGATAAAAAAGCAACAATAAATAATGCTTTTCCGCCGCTGCCTGAGATTTCATGTTCTGCCCACAGATATGCGCATATTAAACCGGCTATTGCAACGAAAAAAGATCCTCTAAAATATTTAAGCATTATACCAACTTTCCTTAATTATTTATCTTTATTTTACAAATAAATTATATAAAAAAAATAGAGCAAAAAGTTCATCTCTTTACTCTATTTTCATTATTAAGTATATTTAAACTATGCTTGCTTTACAAGCTGCTCAAGCTTATATATACCCAATTCGGAATTAACTATATTTCTGGACAAAACACGTTTTGCAGGTTGAACATAGGGATTGCCTTCATGGTCAAAACAAAGTACTTCACCTTTACCGATTGTTCTTACACCCTCTAATGTTTCAACTTTTTGTCCTTCAGGTAATACTGTAAAAGCGCCCGGTGCTTGTTTTGTAAAGTTAATAATTTTACCGTACGGCAAATCAGACGGCTTTTGATATTCAAGTTTACCGGCCTCGTATGATTCTGTCGAGACATAAGAACCCTCAAAAACTTTTCCGTCACAAACAGCAAAATCATCTTTATCATATATCATTATCATTTGTTCTTTTGAAGTATCTATTTTATATGGTTCCGTTTCACTCCACTTATTGGGAACGTAATATTCACCGTCTTTTTGATATACATGCGGATTATTTGCGAGAACAACTTCCGGTGTGCCGTTTGGATTAAACCTATATGCCTGAACTTGATTTGGTTTACTCATATATTTATATGCGGTTTTATATAATTTTTGCATCTTTTCTGATTTTAAACCAATTACTTCCGGAAGCTCTTTGCCATTGGAGGAAGTTAATCCGAATGAGATTTTACTAATATTGGCAATATTATTAGGATTTTTTGCTAATATAGCAAAAGGATTACTTGCGACTGCCGATTGAGTAAAACCTATTGTTTGTTTTTTACCTTTACCGTTTTTTTTCGTACTAAAATTGGGCATAGAATATGCCACTGTTGATGATATAATCATCACCGTTCTCCTTTCTAAAGTCTTAAATACACACGAAATACAGCACTTATAAGCAAACAAATACTTACAAGTTTTCCGATTTCAAAAAAATATATTTTATAAAATTTCCCGCACAGGGATACGCGAATGCGCTAAAAAACACCGTCCATTCTTTTCTTTTCTTTTACATTAAAAAAACCTTACTATATATATTAAAAATTTTAATAAACTTCAAATTCAAAAAAATCAAAATTTGTCACATTTCGTTACACTATGACAATATTTGATTATTTATTTATTTTTTTAATCCGGAGAGAAAAAAACCTTACATTTTCTCATACCATTCCAACAAATCTTTACGTTTTACTTTCCTTGTTGAAGTCTTAGGTAATTCTTCTTTATGAAGAACAATCATTGTCGGTGTTTTATATGGAGCTAAATATTGAGATGAAAGATTTTTTACTTCATCTTCAATAATTTTTTGTACATCATCCTTTTCAGCTATATCATCAGTCGGAACAATTATTGCACCTACTTCTTCCGTACCGGCTTTATTTCCGGATTTTATTTTTAATGAAAGAACGCATACTTCTTTTATTTTTTGTGATTGTTCAAGCACTGCTTCAACTTCTTCCGGAAATATCTTTTTCCCACCGCCTAATACTATCATGTTTTTAATCCTGCCGGTAATTTTAATATAACCGTCAGCATCAATTTCAGCTATATCTCCTGTATGGAACCATCCGTCTTCATCAATCACTTCGGCAGTCATTTCAGGTTTATTATAATATCCTTGCATAACATTATGACCGGAAACAAGCAATTCACCATTTTCGGAGAGTTTTACATTAACAGAAGGCAATGGTTTACCTACCGTACCGATTTTATTGTTACGATAATAATTTGTAGAAACAGTCGGACTGGTTTCTGTTAAACCATATCCTTGGAATACCGGAATACCAAGTCTTTCAAAAAATTCCGCAACTGAAGGTTCTAATGGAGCGCCGCCTGATATAAAGCATTCTAATTTACCGCCTAATTCTTTTAATATAGGCTTAAACATACGTCTTCTGATTTTTTTCGGAACATATTTAGCAACGGCAAACAAGAAATCAAACATTTTTCTTGCCTTGTCACCCTGCCTGTTTATCTGTTTTTCAATACTGTTTTTCAACATTTTGGCAACCAAAGGAACAACTATCATATTTGTTATTCCTTTTTCTTTCATAGTATCCGTTAATTCTTTCGGATTTAAGCTTTGTATATATATGATTTTTGCCCCCATATACAACATTGTGAAAAAGCCGTCGGTTAATTCCAATAAATGATTTAGCGGCAATATTGAAAGAAGACAATTAGAAGAAGATAATTTAAATATTTTCTCAAAATCTTTAAATTGAGAATAAATATTACCAAAACTAATCATTACACCTTTAGGATTTCCCGTAGTTCCTGATGTATATACAATTAAAGCTGTTTCATCAAAAGAACGTGGTCTGCCCAAATCATTATCAATATTAGCTTCAACATCAAATACATTAACACCGTCGCAAGGTGTTTCTTTATCTATAACAAAAATATGTTTTATAGAATCAACATTTTTCTGTACTTCCAATGCATGCTCGTAATAATGAGAAGAGCAGCAAATTACCGTAGGCTTACAATCATTTAAAATATTTGAATGTTCACTGACTGTTAATTTAACATCCAAAGGTACGGTAATTGCACCTGTTTGAATTGAGGCAAAAAGAGCAATTCCAAATTCCGGTCTTGATTCGGTCAGTATTGCGATTCGGTCATTTCTGTTTATTCCTATTGTTTCTATTAAATAATTAGCAAACTTTTTGGAATTACGTGATAATTCTATGTATGTAATACTTTTATATCCTATTTTCGTTTTAATTGATACAGCCTCAACAGGTGCATATTCATCACCTTTATCCTGCATTAAATCGAGGAAATTCGAATATGTTTTTTCGGATATTTTATAGAATGCACGTCTTTCCAATGATTTTTTCATAAAATTAACACGTGAACGCAATTCAGCGGTAATTTCTTTTTCATCTTTCGACATATCATAAATTGGCTGACCAAATTGTATAACAAGAGTATTAAATAATTTTGGCAGTTTTCTTTTTTTACTCCAAGTTTCAAAACCACCCTTAATTGCGAAAGGTACAATCGGACAATCCGCTTGTTTTGCCATTATTCCAACTCCACGGTTAAACTTGCATAAATTACCATCCGGAGTAAATTTCCCTTCGGGGAATATTATAACGGCTTCACCTTGTTTTAATTTTGTTACTCCTGCTTCTATTGCTTCAAGTCCTTTTCCGAATTGAAGAGGAAGAACATTATAATACTTCAATAAGTGTCTTATAATGGGTATTTTAAATGCTTCAGGACCTGTTACGAACCATAAATTACGTTTTGTAGCCATTTGTAATATAAAAGTATCCAAGTGTCCCGTATGATTTCCTGCAAGTATTATTTTGCCTTTTTTAGGCAGATTTTCAATTCCTTCGACTTTATATCTGAACAAAAACAGAAACAAACGTCCTAAAGTATTTTTCAGCAGGAAGTATCTGAAAGCTCTGTCAAAAAGCAAAATCCATAATGAAAGTATAAATGCCAATCCTGCTATTATTTTGAATGTCAATAACGGATTAATAAATCCTGAAACAGCTATAATTGCTATAGTACCGGCAAGCGCGCAAAAAGTATTTAATGTTAAACTCAAACCGAATATTTTACCCCTGACTTTATCAGGTGTTACTTTTTGCAATACGGTATTTAACATAATAACTATCATTGCATCCGTAATTCCTATCGGAATCAACCATTTCCAAGCAATACTTATAGAATTACAAAAATTTGCAGTGAACAATGTCACAAAAAGTATTAAGAAACCAACCGAAAAAAGATGCAATAGTTTCATAAATCTGGCAAAATAGACGGTTGTAAACATACCGAGAATAATACCTATTCCGAGAATGGTTCTAAGATATGTTAAATCACTAAATTCCAGTTTATAGAAGTCTGTAACCAGAGTGTTTAAATTATTCGAAAAAGTTGCGACAATAAATTGAACAACAAAAGATAACAAAACCAAATACAATGCTTTTTTATGAGTAAATAAATAATCAACTGCAATTTTCATATCCGTAAACACTGTATTTTCAATATTTACGATATTTTGCTTATAACGAATATTAATAAAAAGACCAAAAATACTTGCCGCAAAATATGTAAAAATTATAAGGGCAATAGTATTATAAGCACCTATTAAGGATACAAAATAATTTGAAATAAATGCACCGAATAACACAGAAAGAGAACCAATTGAAGAACTAAGAGCATTGGCAAATTTTAATTGTGAACTTTCAACAATATTTGTCACTATTGCCATTTTCGCAGGATAAAAGAATGCACTTCCGCATCCCAAAATAAAAGATAATATATAAATATATAATGCTTGAATATTATTAGTATAGAAAATAAGGAAAAAGCCTGCTGCCAATATTAGAGAACGGAATAATGAGCTGTAAAGTAATATTTGTTTTCTTGAGAATTTATCACTTAAAGCACCGGTTAGCGGACTAAAGAGAAATTGAGGAAGCAAAAAACAGAAAAAAGTTAATGCTATTGCCTTACCGGCACTCGGCAATTTATCAATTAATATGGCAACTAATGTAAATTGAACAACTGCATCCGAAAAATGTGCAAATAATTGGCACAGAAATAATTTAATAAAATCAATATTGGACAATGGCCCAAGTTTTTTCAATATAAAATCCATACTATCTCCTACTATATACAGAAATATTAACATTTTTTTATTGTTTAGTTAAATTATTAACAAAAAATAGTGTTCACTTTCAAAAAAATATCAGTATAATATAAATAATGAAAAAGATTTTAACTGTATTTTTAGTATTACTCTTATCCGGTACGGCATATGGCGCCGGTTATGTCGGCACTCTTCCTGATGTCGAAGCTGAATTTTCATATTTAAAAAAAGAACATAGTGTAAAAGCCGCTGCACCATATTCCGTTGAAGAACTTGATAAGCAAAATGAAGCAAAACTAAAACCAATACCAAGAGATAATGAAAATTATGTTGATATAATAATAAAAAAGGATAAGACATCCGCATACACAAAAGACGTAAACAATGTAATAATAATACTGGAGAAACTCAGAAAATGCATTAATACAGATAATAATATTCAAATGTTTAATGCAATTGTAAGCAATCTTATTGATAATGTGGAATACATAAGGGTTGAATATCAAAATAAACCTGAAGAAAACTATCTTTCGTACAATAAGCTTATAGAATTATCAAAACAAGCGAGAGAAACTGCAACTTTCAGAACTCAAGGCAGAGCAGTTGAAAAATATCTGCCTTATACATCTATAGATAACATATATACTAAAGAAAATCTTGATAATAAAATGAACAGTTTACTTAATAACGTAAACGATACTATTTTTATACTTAAAAATTTAGAATAATTATTCTTTTTATATATACTTTTGACTGTTCTATATATAAATAATTTACCTCTTAATAATAAAGAGGTGATGAATATGCTGAAAAAAATATTTATTTTAAAAATTTTTTTAATAATATTTGCGGGAATTGGATATTGCTATAGTGAAGATGAACTAAACAGACTTGAATACTTAAGTTTCGGGCAAATATATGAAGATGATACTCTGGGAGAAAGAATAACCAGATTAGAAACGAATTATTTCGGACTATCACAATCAGGAGACATAGACAGCAGAATATCAAGAATATCACAGCTGGCAGAAAACAAAAAAATGCCTTCTATGTCATTCCCTGAGAGAAAGAATGTTTCTATACCCAAAAAAAATAAGATAAAATCAATTTTAAATACAGCATCAGACTTTTTCGGTACCGGTTCTATGACAGGTTTTACTCCGTCCTTTACGGGTTCACCTTATGGATATTCAGATACTATGTATAATAATGAATTTAATAATTTTTTGAATAATCCTAATGCATATTGTCCATATCAAAACAATATCAATCCGTATGCGGGCATAAATTCATTGGGAGAAAATAACCCATACCTGCAAAATAATACATATATGAACAATTTTCCGATAGGCAGAAACTACCATCAATCATTTTATACACCACAAAATATCTCAACAGGCTCCGGTGTACATATAATAAAAGATTAAAAAATTTATAAAACCAAAAAGAAAGAGAGAACAAATGTTCTCTCTATTTACTCTTTTCTCTCTTAATTATAAATCTATTATGATTCAAATACATAACATAATAAAGAAGCTTCTCTTGCTTTTTTAACAGCTCTTGCAAGCATTCTTTGATGTTCTGCACAAGTACCTGTTATTCTTCTAGGAAGAATCTTTCCTGCTTCTGTTAAGTATTTTCTTAATTTTTGTGCATCTTTGTAATCGATAGTTTCTATTTTATCAGCACAGAAACTGCAGTTTTTACGTTTTTTCTTGTCTAATTGTTCTTTTGCCATTATATTTTTCCTCTATTCTATATTATTCTTATTTGAAG
This sequence comes from Candidatus Gastranaerophilales bacterium, assembly GCA_016282705.1. Lineage (GTDB taxonomy): Bacteria > Cyanobacteriota > Vampirovibrionia > Gastranaerophilales > Gastranaerophilaceae > Avigastranaerophilus. Next base: position 9,441 of record JAEELO010000049.1, read on the forward strand.
GTTCTTAGCCTAAAACGGAATTTCTTCTTCGCCTATTAATACATCATTTGTCATATCAACTTCCGAAAACTTAACAACTTCATCGGATTTCTTCTCTGAAGAAGCGGCACCCGAAGAAGAAACAATTTCAAAACCCGATAAATCAAGTTCCATTATCTTCTTTTCAGAACCATCTTCGGCTTGAACTGAAGTTACCTGAAGTCTTCCGTCAACAACTATTTTATCACCTTTAGAAACTGCTTGTTCTATTGCATCAGCATTATTTCCTCTTGCGACAACTCTTATCAACGATTGTTCTTTTTCATCAATATTAATTGTAAATGTAGTAACAGGAATATTATTACCCGTAAATCTTTTTTCCGGATTCCTATATACTATACCTGATAATACCGCTTTAGCTAATGACATTATTTTCTCCGTTAATTATGCTTTTACTTTTGTTGTTGTTTCAAGAAGCATTAGTCTGATTATGTTTTCGTTCAATCTTAATTGTCTGTTAAATTTAGCTACTTGTTCAGGAGCCATTTCAAAATTATGAACACAGAAATATCCGTCTCTGTAGTCTTTTATATCATAAGATAATTTTTTACGTCCCATTTTATCTGTAGATAAAACTTTTCCGTCCAAATTTTTAATTGCATCTTCAATTTTTTCAACTAATTTATCATATTCTTCAGAATCGATATTAGGTTTAATTATTGATAATAATTCGTAAGTTCTCAATTTATTTCTCCTTGACTTATTCATTCATGTACAATTAACATACTATCATGAACATTTTTAAATACAAATAACAGTTTTTAATAATGTTAATTTTTGTTCAAATAATATTTGATTTTCAAAAAAAAAAATATACAATAAGAACAGCTAGAAAATGGAGGTAGTAATGAAAAAGTTTTTATTTATTTGTGCATTTATGGCAGCAGTATTTATGATGGCACCAAAAGCTAATGCTTATGAACCTTGGAGCGTATCAATTTATAGTGATATCAAAGAACCGATGGAATATGCAGTTCCGGGTGCAACATTAGGTCATAAAGTAGGAGAAGGTCATTGTAAAACTGTTCTCGGTATTGTAAACTGGGGTGATTGTTCAGTAAAAGCAGCTATGAAAAATGGCGGTATTTCAAGAGTTACTTCAGCTGATTGGGAAAAGAAATACGTTATAGTTTATGGAAGAAAAACATTAAAAGTATACGGAAATTAGTTTGGGAAACTAAACTAAACTAAAATTTAAAGAAACCATTTTTGTGGTTTCTTTTTTTTATACAAATAAATCGAGCCTTTTTATGATAAAATTTTAATCAGGGAAAAGCTATGGAAGATAAAATTACACTTGTCGGTAAAGATATAAAATATTTAGAAGCACTTATGATTGAAAACGGTCAATCTAAATTTCGTGCAAAACAAATATACAATTGGCTTTACTTAAAATCTGTTAAAGATTATGATTCAATGACTGATTTACCTGCGGCAACAAGGGAATTACTTAAAGAAAAAACTCAATTATGTTCTATTTCAATAAAAGATAAACAAATAAGTAAAGACAGTACCATAAAATATTTATTTGAACATTCTGACGGAACATATGCAGAAGCAGTATTAATGAGATTTGATAACAGGGCAAATTTAACCGCATGTATAAGCACACAGGTGGGCTGCCCTATGGGATGTACATTTTGTGCCACGGCAAAACTCGGTTTTACAAGAAACCTTGAAGCTGAAGAAATTATTCAACAAATATTCCTAATCCAAGCTGATACGGGACTTAAAATCACAAACATCGTTTTTATGGGACAAGGCGAACCATTATTAAATTTTGATAATTTAATTAAATCCATAAAAATATTCAGAGAGCAATTCCAAATAGGAGCAAGAAGAATAACCGTTTCCACCTGCGGCTTAATTCCGCAAATTAAAAAGCTTGCGGAGCTGGATTTTCAATCAACATTGGCAATTTCTCTGCATGCTCCGAATCAGGAAAAACGTCAGGCTATAATGCCAGTTGCAAACAAATATAAATTTGATGAACTTATATCTGTATTAAAAAAATACACGGAACAAACAGGAAGACGTGTAACAATAGAATATGTACTTATGAAAGGTATTAATGACGGAATTGAAGATGCCAAACAACTCGCAATTGCAATTTCTAAATTAAAGAGCAATGTTAATTTAATTGTATATAATCAAAATGAAAAAAGTGAATATAAAAAACCTTCAAAAGAAACCATACAAAAATTTAAATATATTTTGGAAGCCTCCGGCAAAAAAGTAACTATAAGACTGGAAAGAGGCGCAGATATTGATGCTGCCTGCGGTCAATTAAGTTCAAAATTTAAAAACAATAATCCTTAATGTAAAAATTTTATGTAAATCTATTGTCATATTTTAAATTTATGTATAAAATATAAATGTAGTTCATACATGTTTTTGTTTTTGTGATTACTCACATATATAAATCAGGTAGAGCAATTTTCTAATCAACATTATTAAAGTTAAAAAGCATTCGTGAGGAAGAATTAAAAAATATTTTGCTTAAGTAAAAGGGGCATTTTAGATGTACGTAAATAAGTGTATTAAATGTGGCACAGAGTTTGAAACAAAAAATCCGAAAAGGGTAATATGTCCTAATTGTTTATATTCGGACAAAAAATATACTGAGGATTTATCTAATGAAGCAGCAAATGCTTCAAATACAAAGTCGGAGAGCCAACAAAAAGGCTCATATTCGTTTGGTTCTGACAACAATGAAGAAAGACCATATAGACCATATGACAGACAAGAACACCACGACAGACCTCAATATAACAGAAACAATAATCAAAGATATAATAATGACCGCCCCAGATATAACCAAAATAACGGAGGACAGCGTCCATATAATAACAACAGATTTAGAAATAACGATAACAGACAAGGCGGAGGACAACGTCCCCAAAGAGGGTTTAATAATAACAGACCGGGAGGATTCAACAGACCGCGTCCAAACGCAAAACCGAAAAGACAGAAACAATTATTGGTTAGCAAAGAGCAAATAGAACAAATTGAAATTCTTTATAAGAAAGCTCTTCCGCTACCTAATCCCGATGTACATGAAGTTATAGGTCAAGCAATAGGATTGGAACCAAGAAAAGTATTCTTTGGTATTAATTTGGTAAGACAAAAATTGATGCTTCCCAAATTGCCGTTCCCGAAAAGAAAATTAGCAGTTTCACCGGATCAATTATTTGCAATTAAGAATTTATATGAGCCGTTGTTACCATTGCCTCCTATTGGTTGCCATAAAATAATTGCGGCACAATTAAGAATGGATGAATGGAGAGTACACGTAGGTATCGGTTTAATAAGAAAACAAATGGGATTAGACCGTTGGAATCAAGAACGTGAAGATGCTCCCGCCGAATATAAAAAGACAAATTAGTTATGAGTGAAAATATTTTATCCATAGCAAAAATCCTTAATTTCCACGGAATTAAAGGTGAGGCGAAACTTGGTTTTACAAAAGGCAGAGAAAAACAGATTTCTCTTTTGAAAAAAGTGTTTGTTAAAAAGGACGATAAATACACAGAACTTAATATCACATCCGTAAGATTTCACAAACATTTTGCTATAGTAAAATTTAAAGAATTCTCTACTGTTAACGAAGTTGAAGAATATAAAGGCTGTGATATATATCTTGAAAAAGAAGAAATTGAAAAATATTTAGAAAATGATGAATACCTTATAAGTGATATTGTAGGAATGGAAGCATATGATACGGATGATTGTAATTTAGGCACTATAGTTTCTATTGGTGAAAATTTAGCAAACAATATTCTTTCCATAAGGGATAATAACGGGAAAGAACATCTTGTTCCGTTTGTTAAAGAAATTGTTCCCGTTGTTGATTTAAAAAATAAAAGAGTAGTTATTAATAATATAGAGGGACTTATAAATTGAGATTTGATGTACTGTCATTATTTCCCGAAACCATTATTGATGCTTGTAATTTCAGCATTATAAAGCGTGCATTAAACGAAAATATTATAGAAATAAATGCAATTAATCCTCGTGATTATACATTAGATAAACATAAAAAAGTAGATGATACACCCTATGGGGGCGGAGCAGGTATGCTGCTTTCATGCCAGCCGTATCTTGATGCATTGAAATCCGTAAAGAAAGAAAATAATAATAAAATTATTATTATGTCGCCTCAAGGTAAAACCTTTAATCAAGACATGGCAAAAGAATTTGCATTAAAAGACCAATTAATAATAATATGCGGTCATTATGAAGGATTTGACGAAAGAATAAAAGAATTATCAGGTGCGGAAGAAGTTTCTTTAGGCGATTTCGTATTAACTGGCGGCGAATTTCCGGCACTATGTATTATTGATAGCATAACAAGACTTTTAAAAGGTGTTCTTGGCGATGAAGAATCCGCAGAATATGATTCTCATTATGACGGATTATTGGAGCATCCTCATTATACTAAACCGAGAGAATATGAAGGATTAGTTGTTCCCGAGATATTATTAAACGGAAATCACGAAAAAATTAAAGAATGGCGAAGACTTCAACAGTTTATTGTTACGAAGAAAAAGCGTCCCGATTTATTTGAAAAGTTTTTAAAATCAAATTTATCTGAATTTGATAAAAAAATACTAACAGACAATAATTTATTTTAAAAATTATTATATTTAAAATATAATATCTACGAGACATTAAGGATTTTGTTATGAAAGCAGCTGTTTTAAATAATAATAAATTTGAGATAACACAAATACCGAAGCCGATGCTTGATGAATATGAAGATGGCGCAATAATAAAAGTTATAGGCTGCGGACTATGCGGAAGCGACATTGTTAAAATGAGAACAGGTGTTGCAAAAAACGGGACGGTTCTTGGGCATGAGGTAGTAGGAGAAATTACAGAAATAAAATCTAATACTGAATTTAAATCGGGGGATATTGTGGCGCTTGGACACCATGTCCCTTGTTTTAACTGCCATTACTGCAAGGGCGGAAATTATTCAATGTGCAGACATTTTAAATCAACAAATATACATCCGGGAGGCTTTGCCGAATATATTTATGTTACGGAAGAACACCTCCAAAACACAATATTTCACGTTAATTCAAACCTTTCAAATATTGAAGCATCATTTTTAGAGCCATTGGCATGTTGTGTCAGAGCAGTAAAGAGAGCCGACATAAAAGATAATTCAAATTGCCTTGTTATAGGACTGGGTTCTGTAGGAATTTTAATGGGAGAAGCAATAAAAGCATTCGGACATAAAGTATACGGCTGCGACCTTCTGCCTGAAAGAATATGTACGGCAGAAAAATTCGGCTTTAATAAAACTTTTTTATCTAACGATGAAGATAAAGTTCTTGAAGAATTCAAAACAGTTGCACCTATAGGATTTGATACTATATTCCTTACGGCCGGTGCTTCATCTACTATTGATTTTGCAGTAAAAGCAGCAAGAGACGGAGCTACAATAGTTATCTTTTCAAGTGTTAAAGATGACAAGGGTTTTAAAAACAATGATATTTATTACAGAGAGTTAAAAATAATGGGAAGTTACTCTCCATCTCCAATGGATTTAGACGATTCAATGAAACTATTAGAAGAAAGAAGAGTTAAAGTTGCGGGTATTTCAACAATATATCCGATAGAAAAACTAAATGATGCACTTCATGATACAATATCAAATAAGATAATGAAAGCATACATTCAATTATGAAAATGAAAGCTATACAATTCTATTCTCCGTTAAATATTACATACGAAGATGTTGAAATAAATAATCCCAATGAAGGCGAAGTCCAAATAAAAATAATGGCAGCCTTAACTTGCGGTACAGATGTAAAAACTTATAAAAGAGGACATCCTGTATTAATAAAAAAAATTCCGTCCGGTTTTGGACATGAATTTTCCGGAATAATTACAAAAGTAGGCAAGAATGTTGCAGGTTTTAACGTAGGAGACCGCGTTGTTGCTGCAAATTCAGCTCCTTGCGGAGAATGTTTTTTCTGTAAGAGAGGGGATTATAATCTCTGCGAAAATCTCGAATTTTTGAATGGTGCTTATGCTGAATATATAAATGTTCCCAAAGCAATTGTTAAAAGAAACTTATTACATTTACCTGATGATTTATCATTTGAGAGAGCAGCTTTTGCGGAACCACTGGCAAATGTTGTTCACGGAATTGAAAAAACCGGTATAAAAGCAGGTCAAACCGTAGGAGTAATGGGATTAGGTCCTATCGGATTAATGTTTGCGAAATTGGCGAAATTAAAAGGAGCAAGAGTTATTGCCGGAGGAAGAAATCCATTAAAAATGAAGCTTGCAAAAGAATTTGCAGAGGTTGATGAAATTGTTGATTTAACGAAATACAAATATCCGGAAAAAATATTTATTGATTTTTCAGAAGGGAAAAAAGGTCTGGATGTTGCAGTTGAATGTATCGGCTTACCAGAAATATGGGAAAGAATGTTCACGCTGGTAAGAAAAGGAGGAACAGTCCATTTATTTGGCGGCTGTCCGTCAGGAACATCAATTAATATAGATACAAAAAGGCTGCATTACGATGAAATAAAAGTATTAAGTATATTTCACCATACTCCTTTATTTTTCAGAGAAGCATTAAGGCTTATCTATGAAGAGAAACTTCCCGTAGAAAAACTTATAACTGAAACAACAACTCTGGAGCATACTGAAGAAGCACTAATAAAACATATGAACGGACGGGCAATAAAGGTTCTTATTAAACCTAATAATAATTAAAAACTGGTATTACTTTACAATATAGAACTTTATTTTTTTTATAGTATAATTCCAATATGGAATACAGAAGTATGAATGAATTATTTTTAGAGTTAAAAAGCAGAATTGAAAAAGCTGAAAGCATAATAATATTTTCTCATGTTAGTCCTGACGGGGACACTTTGGGTTCTAATCTTGCACTAAAATTTATGATAGAAAAATATTTTCATAAAAAAGTTGATTCCGTATATGTAGGGACACTGCCTATATTATATTCATATTTGCCTGAATATAACAGTTTTATCGATATTGAAAAAATTGATAAAAATAAGCAGTATAGTCTTGCAATTGCCGTAGATGTTGCATCAAAAGATCGTATGGTAGCGGGTACAAACATATTTGATAAAGCAAAATATAAAATAAACATCGACCATCATAAAACAAATATAGGTTATGGTGATTTAAACATAATTGACGGTGACGCAGCTTGTGTCGGTATAATTTTATGTAAGATTTTTAAAGCATGGCAGACAGAAATGACTTTTGATACCGCAAGATGCATATATACATCTTTAATGACTGATACCGGCGGGTTTAAATATGAGAACACAACACCTGAAGCCTTTGTACTTGCTTCGGAACTTGTTAAAATTGGTGTTTCTCCCACAAAGGAATATAGGGCTTGTTACGAAACAAAACCTCAATCAATGGTACAATTTCAAGCATATGTTGTTTCCAATACAATGTTTTACAATCAAGGTAAAATTGCTATCGCAAAAATAACAAGAAGCGATATGAGCAAATTTGATGCTACAGATGAATATACTGAAGGTATAGTCGAGATACTAAGGACATCAAAAGATGTAGAGATATCCGCTATTCTAAAAGAAACAAAAGAAGGCTATACAAAAGTAAGCTTAAGAAGTAAGACTTTTGATTTAACACCAATCGTAATGGATTTCGGCGGTGGCGGTCACACTTTTGCCGCAGGCTGCACAATAAAAAAGCCTATTGCGATTGCTTTTGATAAACTTTTAAACCGTATTCAAAGTGAATTATAATGCGAAAATATATCGAATCTTTAATAAAGAAAATACTTGAACAAGATTTCTGCGGTGTTGCGGCAGAAATGGCTTTTTGGTTTATTATAGGAATGTTTCCGTTCTTGTTGTTTTTAACTTCTTTGTTTGCATGGATTGGGAAAAAAACATTAATAGTACCGATATTGAGTTTCATTACTAATATTGCACCCAAAGAGGTTTCTTCTCTCATTGTAGAAACATTAAATGAAGCAATGATATTCAAACAGGGTACACTTATTGCTGTTTTCGGATTGATTATAACAATCGCATTATCAGCAAATGCAATTGCGGCTATAATAAAAGGCTTAAACAGAGCCTATGCCATTGAAGAAACGAGAAGTTTTATTTATACAAGAACATTAGCAGTATTAATGGTATTTATTAACTCTCTTGTTCTGTTTTTAGCTGTTGACTTTATTGTTTTAGGGAAAGTACTTTTAGACTTTATGCTCACAAATACAATACTCTCAAAGTTTTCAGTAGATATTATAGCAATTGTTCGCTGGCCGGTATCATATTTGGCATTAACTCTTTTGGCTCTCGGAAATTACTACATACTTCCGGCTATTGAGGGAAATGACAGAATTCGTTTCAGAAGCATTTTACCCGGAACTTTTTTCTTTAGTCTGTTTTGGATGCTTGGTTCTTGGTGTTTTTCTCTATATTTAAGCAACTTGAACGCATATAACAAAGTATACGGTACAATTGGTGCTGTTGCAATATTAATGGTATGGATGTATTATTCTTCTCTGATAATGCTTATCGGAGGAGAAATAAATTCCAGAGTATATGAAAAATTAACAAATAAGAATAAATCAAACAATTAATTTTTTATTTTGACAAAGAATCATATACTTCTTTATATTTTTTAGCACTTTTAGACCAAGAAAAGTCGGCATTCATTGCATTTTTAACAAGGTTCTTCCATTCTTTTTTATCGTTATAAATATCAATTGCATATTTAATACAGCCGAGCATATCATGAGCATTGTAATTATAGAACTTAAATCCGTCTGCACCTTCATTCGGATATGCATTAACAGTATCATCAAGTCCGCCTGTTGCTCTTACGATAGGAATAGTACCATATTTCATCGCAATCATTTGGGATAAACCGCAGGGTTCAAATCTTGACGGCATTAAAAACATATCTGCACCGGCATACATTTTATTTCCCAAATCAGCACGATACTCATTTCTTGCTCTTATGTTTTTTGAATTATAACTGAGCCATACAAAGAAATCTTCATATCGTTTTTCACCTGTGCCCAATATAATAAAATCGGCATTTAATTCCATTAATTCGTTTTGTACATACTTTATAAGGTCTATACCCTTTTGTTCAACAAGCCTTGAAATTATTGCAATTAAAGGTCTATCCTTTTTATAATCAAGCCAGAATTCTTTCACAATTTTCTGCTTGCATTTTTCTTTATTTTTTATATTCTTAACCGAATAATTATATGGTATAGAGTTATCTGTTTCGGGATTATATACCTTATAATCAATACCGTTTAAAATACCGGTTAGTTTATGTTTATTGATATTTAAAGTCCAATCCATACCTTCACCATACTCATATGTAAGAATTTCTTGAGCATATTTAGGTGAGACAGCAATAATTTTATCGGAATAATTTAAAGCACCTTTCATCCAAATCAAATTACCGTAATGTTCAAGACCGTATTGATGATAGACCTCGTCTTTGTTTATACCTGCGAAATCCAATACTTCAGGGAAATATTTCCCTTGATATGCCAAATTATGAATTGAAAATACAGTTTTAGTATTTTTATAGAATTCATCATTCTTATATGAAGTTTTTAACCAAACCGGAATCATAGAAGTATGCCAGTCATTACAGTGAATTATATCAGCTTTAAAATTTAATAATCTTGCATATTCAAGTATTGCCTTAGAAAATGTAATAAATCTTTCCTGCTCATACCAACTGTCTATACCTGAGGGATAAACAACATTAAAACAGGAAAAAAACTTAGGATTATCAATAAAAAATACATTTATATTTGTATCCGGCAATTTGCACATTTTTAGAGTAAATACATATTCAGCCCAACCAAAATGCAATCTTAATTGAGAATTTGGAATATCTTGAATATTATATTTTTGTTTATCTATGCTACCGATTAGGGGAGTAAAAATTGCCATTTCCATATCATCTGCCTGCAAATATTTAGGCAAAGACCCCATAACATCAGCAAGTCCTCCGACTTTTGTAAAAGGTGCAAGTTCAAATGTTGCAAATAAAACCTTCATATTATGCCTCTTTTATAACATTTTAGACAAATATTCCAAAGAATATTTTAATATATCTTCTGTTTTTGACAAATCTTTTTTATAACCCAATACTTCTTTTATTGCCGCTTTTGCTTCATTCGCAGAATATCCCAAAGAAATAAGAACACTTTGAACCTCTATTATAGAAGTTTGTTCAACTTCTTTTGTATCAATATCCGAAACATCCACAGGTGTGACATTAGACCAATTAATTAGCTTATCTTTTAACTCAATAATTATTTTTTGTGCAACTTTTGTTCCTACTCCTTTTGCTCTTGACAATTCTTTTGCGTCTTCTCTAATCATAATATCAACTAATTCGGCAATAGAGAATTCATCAAGAATTAAAAGCGCTAATTTAACACCAATACCTGATACACTTTGAAGAATATTAAAAATATCACGTTCTTCTTTTGTTATAAAACCTGTCAGACTCATTGAATCTTCTTTATGGCTCAATGATACATATATTTTAATTTCTTCTTTTTCTTGAAGTCGCTCAATTGTACTTTTTCCCGTTAAAATTAAATAGCCTATATTATTAACGTCCACAACTATATGACTTCCCCTGTAGGAATTTAACTGTTTTGAAACGAGATGTCCTTTTAAATAATCATACATATTTACTGTTCTTCTTGTTCTTTATATTTATCATAATTTGCTAATGCAGCCGTTAAGCCTTTGTTATCATTTAAATGTTTACAAGCAAGAGCCAAATTATAATAGAAATTAGCTTCATTTGATTTTAATCTTATAGCTTTTTCAAAGGCTGCTTTAGCCTCTTTATATTCTTTTTGAGCATAATATGCACATCCGAGATTATAGTAATAATAAGGAAAATCTTTTTTATATTTTATTGCGGTTTTATATTCTCTAATCGCCATATTATAACGTTTTTCTTTTAAATATACATTTGCCAAATTATAATGAGCCTTATCAAATTCAGGATTCATTGTAATTGATTTTTGCCAGAAAAAAGCTGCATTTGTATCATTATTTAAATCCTGAGAAAGATTTCCTAGAATATACCAAATTTCATAATCTCTTTCATCTTCGGGAATTTTTGAAATCATTTTATATGCTTCTTCCGTATTATTTGAATTATATACGGCAATAATATCCTTTTTCTTTTCATCAAAAGATTTTTCAGCATAAACTATGTTCGAACATAGTGCAAATACAATAAAAATTGATAATAACTTAAATATTTTTTTCATAATCTACCCGCTTAATATTATAGTTTAATAATAAAAAACTTTCTATTTGTGCTAAAATTTTTTGTAAATTTTTATAACATTTTGCTAATATTATACAATTATTGAACTCAAAAAAACTTTATTATTATATATAGAGTATATACACGCGGGCACATATGATTACATTGGATCTGGATTTAGATTATTTAAGCAGTCGATACCACATCGGCTCCAGAGCTATGGAACAATACAAAAGCAAAAGTATTGTTCAAATCATGCAGGCTGAAGCGAAAAAAGGGAACACTGCGGCAGCAGAATTTCTTGCTGAGATAACAACAAATCCCGAAGAATTAGCAAAACTTCTTGTCTTATTTGACCCGAAAAACAGATATTTAATACTTTCTCATATGAATGAGAAAGACTTAATGATGATAATGCAGTTCCTAGAACCGGAACAAATGATATTAGGTTTAAGCATGTTTAATCATGATGCTTTGATAGAATTAATGCAAAAGTTACCGCCCGAAACTCTTGCAATTGTTGTTCTGGAAAAAATGGAACCGAGTAAATTCGTAAAGGCGCTTCCTGAAAAATATTTGGACGAATTTTTATCTTCCGATAAAATCGATCCCAAAATGATTCGTAAAGCAATGGAAAACGTAGATGAAGAACAACTTCAAAAGATGATGGAGAATTTCACCGGTGAATCTTGCTACGATGATAGAGACACTATTATTGAACAATTAGGAAGATTCTCTGATGAAAACTTTATGAAAGCTGTGTCTTGTGCAGAAGTTGAAGGGAAACAGCAAATGATTTTGGGAATGCTGCAAGAAAAACCCGAATTGTTTGAAGAATTTTCTGCGGAAGCAATGACATATCCGTTTATGAATATGGAAAAAGAAGAAATTTTAAAATCGTTAACCGTTTTGGAAACGCAGCAAATGCTTCCGATGGTTGAAGATTTACCTCAAGATATTATGGCATTAATAGCAACCCAAATAGATCCGAATGTATTTGCTGAAATATTATGCAATGACTTTGCAAGCGTAATTGCTAACTGCGGTATTAATATGTAAATTTACACATTCCCACCCAATTCTGTTATACGGGTTTTTAGCATTTCAATATCTGAATTAATATCAGATATGCGTTCATTATAATATTTTTTTGAAATATCATCTTGTTCTTGTATATTTCCGGACTCCTTAATGACTGTAGATAGTTGTTTTAATAATTCTTTATACTGGGTTTTATATGTATTTATTCTTTGTGTATCACTGCATTTATAAGCAGTCAATATTTCTTCTATTTTTTTATCTTTTTCGTCTCTGGATTCTTTTGTAAGAGTTGCACCGTAAGACACACCTTTTATTTCTAATTCATCTGCAATAGATTGTCCAACTTTTGCATTTTTTAATGCATTTAAAATATCTATTTTTGTCGCATTTATATTTCCGTTAGCAGGATTTGCCAATTCTTTATACAAATCAAATAAATCTGTGTCATCAAGAACATAATCAGAAATTTCTTCAGGGATTGTATACAGGTCTAGTAAATCTCTGAGATTCTTCATTTCTGCTCTTGCTTGTTCTTTTTCGTATGCATCTTCTAATTTTAAATAAGCTTTCATTTTATCACTTAATAATTCAGATATCTTAGTTTTTACTCCCGCAATTACTTCACGCGGAGATTTTCCCGAATTAGAAAGTTCAGAATAGTAACTCTGTATTTCAGAAGGCATTGCAGTAACTTCAGGTCTATCTTTTGCATTTTCGAGCAAGAAATAATAGCGATTATAGATAACATTAAATTTATCTTGAAATGCATTTTTTTCTTCATTTGTATATGATGCGTTATTATTGATTAATTCAAACATTTTTCCACGTGCGGTATCCAATGCACTTAAAATTGCATCTAAATCCTGCTTTTTCAAATAATCTTTCGGATCTGTGCCTCTTAAAGCACTTTTTTGTATCATTGCTTCAATTTCATTTAAATAAAATTGAATAGTTTCAAAAGTATTATTAAGATTTTCCAATTTATCATATTCTGTTATATTAGCTATTTTATTTAAATTTTGTAATATTGTATAACTTCTTTCAGGTAGGAAGTCAGCATGAGTAGCTCTTAATTCAGATAATAAATCTCCGTTTTGAGAAATAATTTCACTAAATAAAGACATAAAATTATTTTTAATTTCTCGAATTTCTTTTCTGTCACTGTCTAAATGATTATTTCTGTAAATAGTATCATAATTAATCGACAACCTGCTTTGCGTACTTCTCAATGTATTATTCAAGTCTTTTAATGCTTTTTCTATTTCATCTGCGGTATATTTACCGTTTCTTAACTCAGTCATAAATTCTTCTACTATGTTTTTTGCTTTTTGGGTAATTAAAGAAGGTGAATCCTGAGACCTTAAATTCGGTTCATTAACCAAATCTTTGATTTTATTTAATGAATTCTGAATAGGACTAGAAGCGATATTTAAAACTGCTTTTTCCGTCATATATCTGCCTCTTTCATATTCTTCATTAGAAATTTTTCCATCACCGTCTAAGTCGTATAAATTAGCATTAGGGGTTAGTTTTTTAGCTTCTTGAGTAGTATTGTTAATCTGTGTTTCGTTATTCTCGGATGATAAATTTTTATTGACTACTTGACTAAACTTCTGAACATAAGCAAGCATATTATTCATAGATTGATTGAATTCTTCTTCGGAAACCTGACCATCATTGTTACTATCTAATTTTTGTCCGGTTTCTTCCGCAGCCTTAATAATCTCTTTTTTCTGTTCTTCAGATAATGTTTGGTATAAATTAAACGAAAAAACATTGTTTAAATTTAAATTTAAATTTCCCGAATCACTCATTGCCGACTCCATATATTTAATTATTTATATAATCGGCAGTTTTAAAAAAAACTTTAGCTTTTTGTGAATAAATATAAATGCTCGCAGGAAATATTAAGTTTTGTTAATTTTATATATAAAAATAAAGCAATTTTTATAATAGTATATACTTTATATATACAAGAGGATAAAAAGATGAAAATAATTCGACCAATAGACAGTAAATCTAAAGAGATATATTTTAAAATAAATCCGATTCTCGAGGACGAAGAGACCTTAAACTCAAGGTTTACGTTCTGGGTCAATATGAATAATCTGGCAATGCAGAACATGATGGTACAACAGATGAAGATGGGATGATTATAGGCGGCTTAGAATAGGGATATAAAAAGAACAGTTTTTAACTGTTCTTTTTACTTTAAATGCCATTTATGTTTAAGGTTGTTTAATGTACCGTCTTTTTTCATTCTGGTTATTATAACATCTAAAGTAGTTTTTAGCTTTTTGTCATCATACTGTTTAATCCCTATTCCGTACGGTTCTTGTGATATCTTATTCTTGAGCATTCTATAACCTTTATGATCAATCATAAAACCTGAAATAAGGGTATCATCAGTACTTATCGCATCACCTTTTCCTTGAAGAAAAGCATTAAATGCTGTTTTATAATCCTTATAACCTACAAGTCTTGCGGTAGGTATTATTTTTCTGATATTTTGTTCTGCTGTTGTACCTAAAACTACAATTGTTGTCTTTTTTCTTAAATCCGCAAAAGTATAAATATCACTATCTTCTTTAACAAGAGCCGTTTGACCGGCAATATAATACGGAATAGAAAAATCAACCAAATATTGTCTTTGCGGGGTAATAGTCATAGTAGCTATCACCATATCTACGTCCCCTGAAGTTATAGCCTCAATTCTGTTATTAGGATCAACCTCAACAAATTTTATTTTTCGTTCGTTTCCTATAATATCTTTTGCAACATATCTTGCAACATCAATATCAAAACCTTCAAAATCTCCTGTTTTTCTGCTTTTGTAACAAAATGGTTTTGAGTCGCTTTTTATTCCGACTACAAGCAAATCTCTGTCTACGATTTTTTCCAAAGCATTTTTTTCAACTTTTTTTCCGCAGGCAGTAAATATAATAAGAAAAGAAATTAACAGACAAATAAGCTTTTTCATTATTTTTTCCTTTATCTATTAATTACACCATATTATTGAAGAAACAAAATCCTGTTAAAGGTGTATTATTATTTAATTGTATCATATACTCTTCTGATTTCTTTAATATCTTGCCAGGTTAGCCATTTAGGGCTGCCTTTTTCTCTGGAATCGTTCCTCAATAAATAAGACGGGTGAAATATAGGCATCATTTTACTTCCATACGGGCCGTCAAACCATTTCCCTCTAACTTTTGTTATTCCGCCTTTATCCGGAAGTAAGGAATTTAAAGCAACACTTCCGCATATGAGTATGATTTTAGGTTTTAAAATTTCAAGCTGTGCATCCAGATATTCTTTGCAAGCATCTTTTTCTTCAGGCAAAGGATTTCTGTTTTCGGGAGGTCTGCATTTTATGGTATTGCATATATATACATCTTTTTCTCTGGAAAGTCCCACACATTCAAATATTTTATCCAATAATTGACCGGCTTTGCCCACAAAGGGACGTCCTTTTTGATCTTCCCAATATCCGGGTGCTTCTCCTACCAAAATCAGTTTATTGTTTGGAATGCCGTCAGAAAATACAACATTTGTTCTTGTTTTAGACAAAGAACATTTTTCACATTTTAAACATTTAGCTTTTATTTTATCTAATTCTTCATACATAATTTTATTTTATAAAACTAAAAACCGTAAATAAATCATAGATAAAGAAATATGTAGAATTTTGTTAATAACTTGCCACTTTGAATTAAATTTTGTTCAATAATAGTATGAGTGATAATGATAAAAATAATGTTATAAACTTATTTAAGAAACCTTCCGAAAACAGAGACATCGAAAGTCAACGTTTTTTCAAAGGTTTTCCGTATGTAAAAATAATGAAAGATGAAAACGGAAATTATTTTAAAGAAGAATCACTGAGAGAATATGCCGAAAAATGTTTCTACATTATCACAGTTATGAAAAAAAACGGAATCGGCGTAGGACTTTATAAATATAAAGTTCCATATCAGTCTCTTTTAAAATTTTTAAATGAATTCAGATATAACAAGTCATACGGCGAAGTAATTGACATAGAAAGATATATTCCGGAAGATTTGGCCTAAAATATGACAAATCAATTACCAATAGAGTCTCAATGTTTATTATATGAAGTAAAGAAGCCATATCAATATATTGGTTCCGAATATTTATGTTATAACAAAGACTTTAATAAATGTGATGTTAAGATGGCACTTGCCTTTCCGGATAAATACGAGATTGCCATAAGCAATTTAGGACAAAAAATCTTGTATGATGTCATAAATTCCGAAGAAAATTATATGGCAGACAGAGTTTATGCACCGGATATCGATTACAAGAATCTTCTTACAAAAAATAATATACCTTTATCCGCACTTGAAAGCAAACAAGCAGTTAAAGATTTTGATTTCATAGGGTTTTCTCTCCAATATGAATTAGCATATCCGACCGTATTAGGGATGCTAAAACTGGCACAAATTCCTATAAAAAGAGAAGAACGTTCGGAAGAACATCCGATTATTACGGCAGGAGGTCCGGGGTGTTTCAATCCTATACCGATGCAAGATTTTATAGACTTATTCATGATTGGCGACGGAGAAGAAGTCATTATTGAACTGATGAGGAATTATAAGGAATTAAAATCCGAGAATAAAACACGTAAGGAAATAATACAAAAGTTATCCGAAATTGAAGGAATATATGCACCTGCATTTCCTAAGAAAACAAAAAAGAGAATTTATGATATTTCAAAAAGTAATAAAGCGCCCAGAGCGCCTATCCCATATTCTTCAAGCATTCACGACAGAACAATAATTGAAATCAGACGCGGATGCGGAAGAATGTGCCGTTTCTGTCAGGCAGGTCACGTTACTTTACCAATCAGAGAGAGAAAAGCTCAAGATATTATTGATATGGTAAAACAATCAACATCTCAAACCGGTTATGACGAATATTCTCTATTATCATTATCCTCAAATGACTACGGCAATATAGAAAGTGTTATTGAAACGCTGAGTCCTGAAATGCGCAGGAAAAGGATTTCCGTATCCTTGCCAAGTCAAAGAATAGACAGATACAGTACAAAATTGGCACAGATGGTTCGTGATGTTCGTGCAACTACTGCCACATTAGCACCTGAAGCAGGGAGTCAAAGACTAAGAAATGTTATAAATAAGAATTTAACGGAAGAACAAATTCTTGAAACAGTATTAAACTGTTATAAAAACGGATTTCATAATATAAAACTGTATTTTATGATAGGTTTGCCGACGGAAACATATGAAGATTTGGACGAAATGGCAGAACTTCTTAAGAAAATACGATACAGAGGGAAATTAATAAAACAAGAGCTTGAATTAAAAGACGGATTAACTCTTACCTGCACTGTTTCAATATTTGTGCCGAAACCATTTACTCCGTTTCAGTGGTGCGCACAGGATGCTCAGTCTGTTATAAGAGAAAAAATAAAATATTTGCTTGAGCAAACCAATAAAATAAAAGGTGTAAAAATAAATTATCACAACAGTTTTACTTCCAAAGTAGAATGTGCAATGACAAGAGGCGGAGACAAATTTAATAATTTTATATTGGCTTTGCACAATAAAGATGTATATCTTTCAACATGGGACGAGAATACAGACAAAAATCTCTGGGAAGAGACAGCAAGGGAATGCGGATTTGATATTGATGAAGAAGCTCAGCGCGAATATGATTTAAATGAAAATTTGCCTTGGGATATTATTGATACCGGCTTAAGCAAGAATTGGTTAAAAGAACAGTATAATAATGCATTGAACTCAGAAAATATTACACCTTGTGAATTTGAATGTTGCAATTGCGGTGTTTGTTCAAATCTTAAAACTCATAAAGTAATAGACAAACCGTTTGAATATATACAAAAAGAAGCAGCAACAGAAGAAATGACTCAATCCTTTAAATATAGACTCACAATATCAAAAAAAGAAGAAATGAGATACATTTCCCACTTGGATTGGCAAAATACTCTTACTAAAGTATTATATCGTTCAGGGTTAGATTTATGTTTTTCTCAAGGTTTCAACCCAACTCCCAAATTTTCTCTCGGTATTGCACTACCGATATTTGCGGAAAGCGAGTGCGAACTGGCAGATATAGAAATACATAACAATATAAGCGAAAAAGACCTTATTACAACTCTTAATAATGTTTTACCCGAAAAAATAAGAGTAATAAATGTAGTAAAAACTGATAAAAGTACACCTTCTATAGATATTATTGCGCAATGGGCAAAGTATTCATTTCAACCATTCAAAACGGGTATTTTAAAAAATGAAGATTTGTTGTATATTAAAGATAAGATATCTTCAAGTAATGAAATATTTATAGAGAAGATAAATAAAAAAGGTATAAAGAAACTTGTTAATATAAAAACGGCAATAAAATCAGTTGAGATAGAAGGAACTACTCTATTTATGATTTTAAAGACAGGACAATCAGAGGATATCCCGTCAGTAAGACCGGAGGACGTAATTAAGCTGTACAAGCCCGATATTACCTTTAGGATAATAAGAACAGCATTTTACGATAAAGATATGAACAGGTTGTAATAAGTTTAGAAGAGGATTAAATATGTCAAAGGCAATCGTTGTAGCAGAAAGAGATAATATTGCAGCCGTTATTGAAGATGGCAAAATTTGTGAATTTTATGTTCACAGAGGAGATATGCTTTTAAATGATGTATATCTTGCAACTGTAGATAATATTTTACCAAGTATTGATGCGGCATTTGTTAATGTCGGATACGATAAAATGGGATTTCTCCACGCAGATGATGCAATAGGTAAAGGCACATTAAGAGAAAAACTTGCACCAAAACAAAAAATAATAGTACAAGTAGTAAAAGAACCCGTAGGACATAAAGGTCCGAGAGTTTCAACATTAATAAGCCTTCCGGGAAGATTTTTGGTATTAATGCCGCAAGAAACAGGTATTAATGTGTCCAGAAAAATTACAAACCAAAAAGAACGTGCAAGACTAAAATCTATAATCAGTTTACTTAAGCCTGTCGGAATTGGCGTAATAGTAAGAACTGAAGCAGAAGGACAAACAGATGCTGATATTCAAGAGGATTTGGAAATTCTTCTTGAAAAATGGAATACAATTGTTTCTGCAGCAGAAACAAGACCTGCTCCGAGTCTTTTATATCGTGATCAGGATTTACTCTATAGAGTAATGAGAGAAGCTTGTGATGAAGAAGTTGATGAAATAATCTTAGACACATCATACGGTGTTCACAGAACCCAGCAAATACTTCAAAACTGGAATATGAATAAGAACATAGAAGTTAACGTATATAAAGGTTCAGAAACATTGCTTGCAGCTTCAGGCATAGTAAAAGAAATAAAAGCGGCACTTCAAACAAAAGTAAACCTGCCAAGCGGCGGATATTTGTTTGTACAGACAACTGAAGCTTTAACCGTAATAGATGTTAACAGCGGTAAATTTGTAAGTTCAACAACTCAGGATGAAACAATATTAAAAACTAATTTAGAAGCTGTTCATGAAATCGCAAGACAATTAAGACTAAGAAACATTGGCGGTATGGTTATTGTAGACTTTATTGATATGAATAACAGACGTGACAAACTTGCGATTATGGAAGAACTTGAAATAGTTCTTGAAAAAGATAAAGCAAAACCGCAAGTAGGTCAGCTTTCTGATTTAGGACTTGTTGAATTAACAAGACACAGACAAGGTCAAAGTTTAGAAGAAATTTTCGGTAAGAAATGTCCTCATTGTCAGGGAACAGGGCATATTGCAGATGATTTAAATTTCTCAACACCTGTTCTTGAAGGAGAAATAAAAGCTAAAGCTGCAAAATTAAAAATTCCTGCTCAGCAAATAAAAAATAAAACTCCTAATTACAAACAGAATAAAGTATTTAATAATCAAAACAATAATCCGCTGGCAGAAGAAAATAATCCGCAGCAAAATAATAATCAACAAAACGGAAATCAACATAATAATCATAAAAAGAACTTTAACAAGTTTAATAACAAACATAATCAAGAACAAGCTGCTATTTCAATAGAAGAAGTACAGGAAATACAAGCAGAAAAACAAAACAACATACCTGTACAAGAAGAAAAGAACAAAGAAACTGCCGAAAATGTTAAAGCAGAAGACAAACAACCAAAGCAAAGAAAAGCAGCAGGAAGAAAAAAACAAGCAAAACAGGCTGAACCGAAAGATGAAAAGCAAGAAGAAAAGAAGCCTGATGAAAAGTCGAAGAAAAAACCCGGAAGAAAACCAGGAAGAGCAAAAAAAGAAGAAAGTACTACATAAATAAATGAATAATAATATTATTTTAATCGCAGAAAATAATACAGATATGTTTGAAAATGATGTTCAGGTATTTGAGCCAACGGCTGAAATACCTGAAGCATCTAATCAAACTGAGCTTCCATCTCTTCCTGAAGTACCGGCATCAACTTATACTGCATCAGAGATGCCTAAAAATTCCGAAATGCAGACTGTTGCACAAAAAGCAATGATTTCTTTCGGGGTTATGACTCTTTGTATTGTGTTTATTCTTCTTATAGCTTTCATAATAAAAAAGAGAAGCGGTATTATTTCGACAGATAATTATGAAGAATATAAAGAAACGGAAACTGCAAAAAAAGAAGAAACTCAGCCTGAGTATATTCAAAGTCCTGTAAGAAAGAATAAAATATCAAAATTAAACACACCAAGCAGTATACATAAGTGCATTATATCTTTTCTAGAAATTACAAAAGAAAATTAATTACCGGCTGATTTTAATATATTTTCTATAGCATCAAGTATATCTTTATTGTAATAATTATTAGATTTGCAAAATGGCAGAACAATTGTTCCCATTTGTTTTTCAAAAGTTTTACAAACATTATTTATTTGAGAACGGGAAATTTGGTCAACTTTTGTAGCTATACAAAAGAATGGTAATTTATTATATTTAATCCATTCTGTCATTTGAATATCATTATTTTGCAGCGGATGACGTGAATCTACCAACTGTATCAAACTTGCTAAAGATTTACGATTTAATAAGTAATGTTCCAAATTTTTCTGCCATAAATTCTGGTCTTTAGCAGAAACTTTAGCATATCCGTATCCGGGTAAATCCGCAAAAATAAATTCCTCATTTATATTAAACAAATTTATGAGTTTTGTTTTTCCCGGAGTATTACTCGTTTTTGCAAGACCGTTTATATTAACAAGTCCGTTTATAAAAGATGATTTACCGACATTAGAACGCCCGATTAAAGCAAATTCGGGCAGATTTAACTCGGGACACTCCTTTAAAGACGGCGCACTAGTTATAAACTTTGCTTTTGTTATTCTCATCTCGCTCTTTTAATCTTTTTTTATAAATTACATTTGATAATAAATTATATACTTTTTTATTATTGTATACGGTTAGACTGATATCCTCATCTAAATTTATTTCGACAGGCATGTTTTGAGCAAAAATATTCGTTTCGACATGCATAATTCTTATATTTCGTTTATGAATTATGCTTATCGGCGCAGTCAAAAATATTTCGAATGTTTTTAGAATATCCATATATAAATGATAGCAAAGTTATATCTATTTGTGTAGTAATTTCAAAGATATTTGAATTATTTATTTAATTATTCTGCTGTAATCTTTGTATCCTTCTCATTGCATAATCACGTCTTTCACTCTCTTCAAAATCATCGCTGTTGAGAAGTTCTACATATTTTTGATAGTTATGAAGTGCATTCTGAGGCTCTGAAAGATTATCAAATGCTGTTCCCAAGTAGAAATATGCTAATTTATTATATTTATCCAACTCTATACATTTATATAATGAAGCTGTAGATGCAGCATAATTATTCTGCGCAATATAAGTTAAGGCTTTATACAAATATAGGTTAGGATCTTTTCTATTTATTTTAAGTGCATCATCAATCAATCTCATAGTTTCCTGATAGTTTTGAGATTCATATGTAGAAATAATATTGTTCATACCCATGTCTGTTTCGGCTTGATTTACCATGTCCAATAAATCATGTGCAGTTCCGTTATCAGGATTTATTTTTAAAGAACGATCCACATACTTTCTTGCGGTATCAATATCCTTTTCTTGAAGATATATATATCCGAAAGCACAATATACATCAGAATTTTCAGGATATAACGACATAGCTTTATTCAAATAATCAAAAGTATTACCTTTTTTATTCAAAAGATAATTAGCTCTTGCTTGAGTCAAAATAACATACAAATCTTCTTGACTTGCACTTTCTAACACTTCCAAAGCTTGTTGATATAAACCGTTAGCCATTAGTGAATTTGCTTCTTTTACGGGTTGGTCTGATAATTTTGCAAGCATTACGTTATATTTAGCAACAGCTTCATTACTATCAGCTTTATCCCTGACTTTTTCTAATGTCTGATAAGATTCCTGTATTTTCCCTTCTTTCTTGTATATCTCGGAAAGAAAAATATAACCATACGCATTATCGGGAAATTTTTCCGTAAGCAGCAGGGCATATTTTTTTGCATCTTGAATTTCACCCTTTTTCAAAAGCATATCGGTAAGCTCATAATATGCTTTTTCATAATTCGGTTTATCCGTTTTATATATTTGTTTGATTATATCTTTATCCTGCATGTTTTTAGCAGCTAATGACTTATACAAATTATATTTTGCATCACCATCTTTTGGCTGCGAATCTAATATTTTTGAATATTCTTCTGTTGCAGCCTGCTTATTACCTGTCTGAGATAAATATGAGGCTTTTAACTTTCTTATTTCCGAATCTGACGGATTTTGTGCAAGCATCTTATCACATACAGCAACTGCCTTTTGTGTATTTTGTGTTGTATCAAATACTATTTCAATTGCTCTTTTTAACATTTCTCTATTTGTATTACCTGATGATGCAATATTTATGTAATTTTCCGCCAACGTATAATCTTTTATGATAAGTGACATTATGGCAAGGTTAATTGATATTGGAATTCTGTTTCTGTCATATTTAAGGTTAGTTTTATAGCTTTGAGAAATATTATTTATAGATTGTTTTACTGTATTATCCAATTTATTCTGCCTTGATAAATTAGAAAGAAATACAAGTTCATCAAAGGATTTATCATATTGTCCCGATTTTAAGTATAAGTCTATCAATGAAACATAATATACATAATCATTCGGATTTTGTTTAATTTTATTTTTTATTTCATTTATTGCAGGACTGTATGCCATATCTTGTTGATATGATGAATTTGTATCCGGACGAAAAGCATTTGTAGATTGAATAGCAGTTACATTTCTTGTAGAAGGATATTTTCTGATAGCAGGAGCAGTTGAATATGTATCATATGTATATGCAAAAGCACTGCAGCCTACCATCAAAGCAACTGATAAATAATATATTCTCTTTTTCATTAACAAATCCACCCTAAACTCTACTTATATAAAAACATGTTACCTTAATAACAAAGAATAGGCAAATAAAAAAGGAGCCTTTTGAGCTCCTTCTTTATTAATCTTTATGATTATTCTTCTTCGTCGTCATCTTCAATTTCTATCTGACTAGCTGCAGCAAATACATCTACAAATGTTGTTCTGCTGTCTGCTATGTTGTTGTTAACCTTATAAACTTCAGGTTGACGAGGAATTCTGTTTAACATTGCAGCTTGGTCACCATCAACTGCAGGTGTTGGTTCCGGTTGCGGTTCCGGATATGGTGGTACAGGAGGTACCGGTGGAACTGGAGGTTGCGGTTCCGGAGGTGTAGGTCCTGGAGGTGGTGTAGGTTGAGGATCTTCTTCAAACGGTCTGTCATTGATTAACAAGATTTTTTCTTGTCCGTTACCGTATTGAATGTGATGTCTTTCTTTATGTTTACCATCTGCAGTTATTGTGTCTGAAGCTGTTACTTCAAATGAATCATTTGCTGTATTTGAAGTAAATGTACCGTTTTTAACGTAGATGTAAGAACGAGGACTGTCATCACCCGGGATTTTTTCGTTATCAGTGTATGGAAGACCTGCAATTACATTGTCTGCGTTAAGAGTTACATCACCATTCTTAGAAATTATGCTTGATACAGATAATGTTCCAGGTGTAGTAATTGTAACATTCTTACCTGCTTCAGCAACTAAACCTTTTTCTCTGTTGCCGATGTTTAATAATTCAACATCAATATTATTTCCTGCTGTAATTTTTACTAAGTTATTATTTACATTAGAATCACCGTAAACATCATTTGCAGCTTTTAAGTTGATTTCTTCTGCGTTTAATGAATTTCTGCTCATACCGATGTCACCTGTTTCAGCTTCACCGTTGATTTTTTCTGATGCTGTTAAATTAGAAGTTGTTAAATAAACATCTCCGCCTTTAATATTGATATTTTTAGCATTTAATTCAGATTTATTTTGAACGGAAGCATATCTTTTAGCAGTGATATTAATATCTTTAGCAGCTGTTATTTTTGTTTCATCAACAGCTACATCGTTAGCTTGTGATATTAAATCTACATTGCCTGCTGCATTTAATTCACTTGTTTTTAATGAAACTTTTTTGCCGGCTAAGAATCTGATATCTCCGCCTGCATTATATTTAGAGTTTTCAGAAACAATAGAATTTACTGAAGTTAACCAAATGTTACCGTCATTACCTTTTACAGCTTTTGTAGCTTTTAATGTAGCACCATTTAAGTTAATTTCACTTCTGTCTTCAACACCGTTATCGTATGCTGACCAGTTTCTTACGTCTATATGACCTGAATTTACATCACCATTTAAAGCGATATACATTTTATCATTTGATACAACTAAATCTTTAACTTCTTTAATTGCACCGTTATTATAATATTCAAAATTTACACCGTCAGCAGTAACTAATTTAACTTTACCATATGCTGTATCGCCAACATTGTTACGAATATTTGTAGAAATTTTTGAGCCGTTGTAAACATTGATATTATTTGTTGCAAATGCTACGTTTTTGTCACCATAGATCTCAGCACCCTTTGCAACAGTGATACCTTCATTAGATTGGTTAGAATCTTTTGTAAATTCCATAATATTTTTATCTTTGTTGAAAGTACCATTCAATGTAGAAACAGTGAATGAGTTAACGTTAACGCTAGCACCGTCACCGAATAATACACCATTTGGGTTCATTAATATAATTTTACCTGAACCTTCGTATCCGCAATTCATACAGCCTGAATCTGTGATTTTACCATAGATTTGAGATAAACCGCCAGCTGCGTCTACTTTATTAACTGCAGTTTGGTTATGAGCTGAGAATTCGTAATTAACGTGAGCATCTTTACCTACGTTAAATGATTTCCAATTCAATGTACCAACACCGCCCTGGTCGCCATTTCCAATTTTAATGTCCATTCTTGAACCGGTTGTTGAAACTTCTGCATTTGTTTTCGTATTTAATTTTGGTAATGCATTTGCTGCAACATCGGCAAATACAGGGGTGATTGTCATTGAGGTAAAGAGTCCAACTGCTATTGTTGTGCTTAATAGTTTTTTCATGTTCTTCTTTCCTTTATTTTCCATGCTTATTTTGATTGTTGTACTTGCTTTAAACATCCTAAAAAAAAAAGTTGCTACATCCAGCTATATATTTTTACTTTATTCTTTTTTCACCGTAATTTATCACCTTAACGGTGTTAGGATTTTTACTTTTACTTTTTTTGAATTAAATAAACTCTCTTCGAATATATAATTACATATAAAGTTATACTATACACAAGAAATTAAGTCTGATTTTTTTTGAAAAATTTACGGTTTTTGTTAAAAAAACTTTACATTAAAATGGATATAGAAGGGAGATAAAATATATCTCCCTTCTATAAATAACTAATTATTAGTTTCTGTTTGATAATGCATTTGAAGCATATCTGCTTACTGAAGATAAGATAGGTGCATCTTCACCGTGTACATTATCTCCTTGAGCCGGATCACCATCACATGTCGGATCAGGATTTGAAGGATCCGGATTTGATGGATCAGGGTTTGACGGATCAGGGTTTGACGGATCCGGATTTGAAGGATCTGGATTTGAAGGATCCGGATTTGATGGTTGTGAAGGTGTAGGTCTTTGTCCCGGTTTTATAACGTCAACATCGTCACCATTATCATTATCAGGTAAATTAGGATCTGTAACTTGGTTGTCTACAGGTCTTTTGTTAACTAATAAGATTTTTTCATCTGGACCATATTGAATATGGTGTTTTTTGTTATAGTTACCATCCGGTGTTAATTCACCTGATTCAGTAATTTCATAGTTATCAGTTGTTACATTTGAAGTAAATTCACCGCCAACTTCAATATATGAACGTTCTGTGTTAGGATCACCCGGTAATTTTTGTTTATCTGTATAAGGAAGACCTGCAATTACTTTTGGAGCTGTAATTGTCATATCATTGCCGGAAATCAAGCTTGATACTGATAATGTATTATTTGTTGTAATTTTCATATTATTGCCTGCTTCAGCAATTATACCTTTTTGTCTGTCGCTTACATTAGTAAGGTTAACATCAACATCTCTGCCTGCTTTGATATTTGTTTGAATATTTTTCATATCAACAGTACCTGATGTTTTAACATCTTGTTTACCTTGAATATAAATTCTTTCTGCTTTTACGAAATTTGTTGTATTTTTAACAGTTACATTACCTTCAGAAGAAGTTAATTTTATATCTTTTCCTGCAGTAAGGTTCATGTTTTGTGTTGTTAAATCATTAGCATAGTTAATTTCTACATTTTTAGCAGCTTTAAGATCTAATTTTTCTTTTGGTTGGAATTGAGTTAAATCTGTTAAAACAATGCTTTCTGCTGTAGATTCTAATGCAACATTTTTATCAGCTTTAAATGTTGAACCTGTTAAATCTTCAGTTGTTATATCATCTTTTGCGGTTAAGTTAACATTTCTTTTTGCTGTTAAGTTTGAGTCATTTATCATCAAGTAGCCGTTAGTAGCTTTAACATTAACATCTCTGCCTGCTTTTAATGTTGATTTATCAACCCAAGCTATATCGCCTGCTGATATAACATTTACATCATTTGAAGCATTTAATGTTGATGAATTAACTTGAGCTCTGCCTGCTCCGTTAACAGTAATATTTTTAGCATTAATAATTGTACCGTTTTGAACAGCTGCAACATTACCTGCTGTAACGTTAACATCTTTTGCTGTATCAACTGTTGATTTATCAAGAACTGCATCATAGCTTTGAGAAATAAGATCAACATTACCTACTGCATCGATATCATTTGTACCGAAAGAAAGTTTTTGACCTGCTAAAGCTCTTACGTTACCACCTTCAACATTTTCAGCACCTGTTGCATTTACTGTTGTGATTTTTGAATGTTCATTGATGATTCTGTTTGGAGCTGTTAACCAGATGTTACCGTCATTACCTTGAACAGCTTTTGTTGCTTTTAATGTAGCACCGTTTAAGTTAATTTCAGCATCTGAATTTGTTGACCAGTTTCGGATATCAATGTTACCTGATTGGATATTACCGTTTACAGATAAATACATTTTGTCAGGAGAAGTTTGAAGTCCTGTTATTTCTTTTACTGCACCGTTGTTATAGTATTCAAAGTTTACACCATCTGCAGTAACTAATTTTACTTTACCGTATGCATAATCGCCTACGTTATTTCCAACATTTGTTGAAATTTTTGATCCGTTATAAAGAGTAATATTATTTGAAGCAAATGCTACGTTTTTATCACCATAGATTTTTGCACCGTCTTGAACGACAATACCAAAATCACTTTGATTAGCACCTTTTGTTAAAGAAAGTTTATTAGATGATTTATCAAAAGTACCGTTCATTGTAGAAACGGTAAATGAGTTAACATTTACGTTAGCACCATCACCAAATAAAACACCGTTCGGGTTCATTAAGATAACTTTACCTGTACCTTCATAACCGCAATTCAAGCAGCCTGAGTTTGTAATTTTACCATAAATTTGTGATAAACCGCCGGAAGCATCAACTTTGTTTACAGCAGTTTGATTATGAGCAGAAAATTCATAATTAACATGAGCATTTTTACCTATGTTATATGAATTCCAATTTAATGTACCAACACCGCCTTGACCACCTTTAATTTGGATGTTCATTTTTGCAGTTGATGGTGTAGTAACATCAGCATTAGATGCACTTCTTAAAGACGGAAGTGTTTTAGCTGTAACATCAGCATATGCAATAGGCATTAATGATGTAGAAGCAATTAAACCTGCTGCAACAGCTGTACTTAATAGTTTTTTCATATTTGTTCTCTCCATTCTCTGATATATGAACTTTAACTAACTCTCTCATGTTTATTAGACATGTTTACGTATGTTTGAAAATCCCTCAAAAAATTATTTGCTAAAAGAAAAAAAAATGTAAAGAAAGCTTAAACATAATTTTACAAAAAAATATAGTGAATATATATTAATAAGAAATAATATATATATGTTAATTTTTTTAAGAATTTTAATTATAGTCTAAAAAGTAGCAAAAAATATGTTATTCGGATTTCATACATTTGAATTATGTATATTTATTAACAAAAAATTATAATTTACTATGTATATTTATTTTTCGTTTATAATATAATGTAGTATAATTAAACTGTTATGTAGTATTTGAATAATAATTATATAGAGAGTGGAACAAATGAAAAACAAATTGATTAAAACATCTTTCTTATGCTTAGCAACTCTAATAGGAAGTTGTGCAATGGCATTTGAACCGGCGGCAAACCCTGCAAGCTCTGGATATGACCCCGGTTTGCTTGACAACTCTAACCTTATTCAAGGCAGACAATATCAAGCTAAAACTAAGTACGAAGCTTCAAAAGATCCTGCGATTGTTGAAGAAGAAGTTCGTCAAAAGATGGATCTTCTCAATACAGAGCAAGTTTCTTTTAAATTAAAAGACATTCAAATCACAGGTAACACTGTATTTCCGACATATGTATTAATGAGATTGGTTGATTTCAAAATCGGTCAGGATGTTACTATCAACGATTTGATTATGTCTGCTAATGATATTACAGACTACTATCAAGCTAAAGGTTATGTTTCAACAATAGCTTATTTACCTCCGCAAAAAGTTCAAAACGGAAAAGTTGAAATTAAAGTTTTAGAAGGTAAATACGGTAACATAGAAATCAACCCCGGCAAATGGGAAAGATCTTCATACTTAAATAAACATTACTTAATTGATAATAATATTGCTCCGGGAAAAGTATTAAACGTAAAAGACGTTCGTAATGCCTTAACAGATATGAACACAGAAGAATATATGCAAGGTAAAGTATCTTTTGCAGATAATGAAGAATCTGAAGAATATTCAGATGTTACATTGGATGTAAAAGACAGATTCCCGTTAAACTTAGACTTAAGATATGATAACCAAGGCAGAGATGCTATCGGTACACAAAGAGGTGTTATATATGCAGGTCTTCATGATGTAACAGGTCATGGTGATACATTAATGGGTACATTAGCAGTTTCTAAGCATTCACTTGGAGCAGGCGGTATGTATTCATTACCTATTGCAAAAAATGATACAAGATTAAATCTTGGTTATTCATACTCACATGTTAGTTTAAGAAATGCTTTAAAACCTCTTGGTCTTAAAGGTGATTCACATGACTACTTTGTTGGTGTATCAAGAAGATTAGCTAAAGGCTCAGACTACAGATTATACGGTGATATCACATTTGACTGGAGAGACACAACAACAAAATCAAAAGTATTGGATTATCATAACAGATATCGTTCAAGAGTACTCAGAGGTACTTTAACGGATGTTAAAGATGATAACTACGGAAGATGGTTAATTACAGGTAGTGTAGCCGGCGGTATTCCGATTGATGCTTCTGACTACAGAATGAACAAGTCAAAACCAAGCAACAGCTTTGTTAAATTAAATGCAGGACTTGCTCGTTTACAAGTATTACCATACAACCAATTAGCTATTTTACAAGTTAACGGACAATATGCAAACAGACATATGTTTGCATCTGAAGCATTCCAAGTTGGCGGTATATCTTCAGTTAGAGGTTATGACGAAGGTTACTACATCGGCGACTACGGTGTTACTGCAAGCTTTGAATACAGAGCTCCGATTCCGGGTTTAAAAGCTTTATTACCTGAAAAATATGGATTTATCAGTGATTCTATCCAACTTGCAGGATTCTATGATTTCGGTTGGTTAGGCAACAGATATCAAGGCGACAGCTGGGGCAATTATCCAAACGGAAGAACAGATTACTTAATGAGCGCAGGTCCTGGTATCGTTGTTAAATTAACAAAATATATATCTGCTAACATGTATTGGGGCTTCCCGATTGGTAAAGCAACAAGAAACTATGCAGGAGCCAGAGATACGACGAACTGCAGATTCCACTTTACGGTTACATCAAACATTTTATAATCGTAAAAAAAGATATAAAAAAGAGGAGCAAATGCTCCTCTTTTTTTTGCTAATAAAACACGTTCACTCTTTTTGCGCAAAGACAATAGGATAAATATCGGCTATTTTACGTTATCTAAAGAAGTATAAAAAAAATCCAAATTTTTCAATTTGGACCGTTAAACAAAAAGGAAATTAAGATTTTCAATTTCTATACCCTATTCCGGCTCTGTATCCTGATACTGTATACATCATAGGCAATGCAGGTTCTATCCATTTTAATCCTGACAATAAAGAAACTGTTGCAATATCATCTGTATGTAGTCCTATATCCAGAACCTCAGGAGTTCTTTCTTTTTCAGCTTTAACTTTTTTCGAATATTCTCTCTTAAAATAAATATTTTCCTTTTCCTTATTCAAGAAATCTATATCTAAAATATCCTGATATACTTCGTTTTCTAAATTTTTTGTTTTTTTATTACACAATGGTTCTATGACTCTGTTTCCTATTATATTTGCGATTTTACTGCCACCTATAATTCCTGTTAATATTATTCCGGCAGTCATGCCTATAGCCCTTGCACCTTTAGATTGAATTCCTGCTTTTTCCAATAGTCCTAAAGCAATACCTGCACCGACATTACACATAAAAATATTTGCGAGATACTGATACGAACCTTCTTTTATTTTATTCGGAATTTTTTCTTTCCAATGCTTTTTATCTGTAACTCTGTCAGATAAAATACCACCTGCAATACCTCCAACTACAGGAACAGCACCATATACAGATAAATATCCTATTTCTGAAAAAATATCTTTAGCACTGATATTCTGCGGTGAAGGAATAAGTTTTTCCAAAAATTCTCTGCCGCTTTGCTTTTTTCCCAATTTATTAAACAAGGTTGCGACATATGAAAGCTTTAATACTTTTTCTTTACTTTCTTGAAGTATTCTTTCTATGTTTTTATCCGGTTTCTGAGTTTTTATAAAAGTATCAACTAATTGATTATTATTAGCTTTTATTTTATCAATACATAAAGGCAGAGGTCTATTCGCAACTTTAGAAGCAATATGAGGAGCAGCCAATGCGGAAGCAATAGTAACACCCATTGTAATTCCGGATTTTAATGCTCGTTTTGCTCTTTTACCTTTTTCTTCACGCATAGCATCGGCTGTAACAAATGCAACACCGCCGGCGGCGAGCATTGCAGGAACTACTTTTTGAAATTTTGATACTAATATCGGCTGGTCTAAAAATTTTCCTATAGCTTGTATTTTATTCATCAGCTTTTGTGTTCATATATCCTTTCTTAAACTCATTTATGAACTCTTGATTTTTTGTGCAGCATTTATGAAAATTTTGAATTCGGCTAAATAATTTTTCGCTTATTACATGTTCGATTTTACAGGCATTTTCCTCTGCTTCTTTTTTATCAAGTCCCAATGTTTTTTCAAAAAAAGCAGTAAAAGTCTTATGCCTTTTTATAACACTTTTGGCTTTTTTTAAGCCTTCGGGAGTAATCATTATCCCTTTATGACCTTCATAAATAATAAGTTTTCTTTCAGCAAGTTTTGACAATGCTTCTGAAACAGATGCCCTTGAAATGTTCATTCTTTTTGCAATTTCAACTGCTTTTACATTTTCACTTACTTCAAGTAAATTACATATTAATTCTAAATAATCTTCTAAACTTGCACTTAAATTTTTGTCCATGTTCTATCTTTCCGTTAAAAAAATTGTAAGTCACACCTAACATTTTGTCAAGCATGCCTTACAAATTAATTTGAACATTTTAAAAAAATATTGTAAAATCTTAACCGTGAGGGATTATGATTAAAGTTGCAATAACAGGAAATATCGCAAGCGGAAAATCACAAGTAGAAAAAATATTATTATCTATGGGCTTTAAAGTCGCCGATACAGATAAGATAAATCATTTTATCCTTTTAACCGATTTATCCGCAATACAAGAAATAAAAGAAACATTCATAACAGATGATATTCTTGACGAAGATGATTGTATTTCAAGAGCAAAATTGGGGAAAGTTGTGTTCTCTGACAATGCAAAAAAAGCCCAACTGGAAGCAATTTTACATAAACGCATAATAGCAAAAATTCAGGATTTTTTTAATCAAAATGAAAATCAAAAAGTAGTATTTGTATCAGTACCGTTACTGTTTGAAATACACCAAGAAAAAATGTTCGATAAAATTATTTTTATATCTGCTGATGAAGATATTCGATTACAAAGACTGATGAAACGCAATAATTATTCCGAAAAGTATGCAAGAGCTCGTATGGCTTCTCAATTCCCTGAAGATGAAAAAATTAAAAAGTCAGATTTCGTTATATACAACAATTCCGATTTTATTAACTTAAGAGTTCACGTTAGTGAAGTTGCAAAAATATTGCTTAATTTGTAATATCAATCCTGTTTGCTGTTAATTTTAATATGGATGATTTATAAAAATCAGTATTGATATTCAAATACTCACCTAAAACAAGTATTGAGAATAAGAAATCTCTGACTTCTTCCATATTTTCATTAGAATCTAATGCTGCATCTAAAAGTGCAGTGAAGTTTGTATAAATCTTGTTAAAATACAAGTTCTGAGCTTCCGCTATATCGACTTTTAACTGCAATTTTCCTGCATTCTCAAACAGTTTAATAGTTTTTTCAAGTCTGTGAATTTCAAAATTCTTTGCAAAATCATATATAGCCTTTTGTATTTCCTCAGAGAATATGTTTTCTGTCGGTTTTTTATTTATTTTTACCTGAAAATCATTTGCTTCATTTATTATTTCAAGTGCCTGTTGAATTGTATTCTCATCACTTATATTTACTGATTTAGAAAAAACATCATTAAAATCGTGAGATAAAGTATATTGTGCAGCCAGTTTATATTCCTGCGGAACATTAATTCCGAGAGAAATTAACTGCAAAATAGAACTTTTACCGTCATTATAAACATCTCTGTATATATCCGAGAATTTTCTCATTTTGCCTTTTAATGCGGTAAGAAGAATATTGCTTCTATCCTCTATCAATAAATCTCTCAATGTATAATATTCGTTACCGAATACACTATCGAGCATTCTTATTATCTCGGTAGTCGGTTTAT
This sequence comes from Candidatus Gastranaerophilales bacterium, assembly GCA_016282705.1. Classification (GTDB taxonomy): domain Bacteria; phylum Cyanobacteriota; class Vampirovibrionia; order Gastranaerophilales; family Gastranaerophilaceae; genus Avigastranaerophilus. Next base: position 43,383 of record JAEELO010000049.1, read on the forward strand.
TTAAATATATATCAACTAATTTTTTTGACAATTCCGATATATTGTCGGATTCATCAAATTTCTTTATGGCGCAATGAAAATCACCTTCGGGGAATTGCAGAGAAGCGAAGAAGAAATCTGATTTTTCAAGAGTTATTTGAGATTCTATTTCAATTCGTCCTGCAGTAAAGGATGTTGCCCCCTTAGATGAATGCTTATAATAATGCTTTTTGATATTATAACAATATAAAGATGAATTATCTTCGTATTTGGTTTGAGAAGAAGATATTGCCCATAAAGCAGCTATTTGCTTCATTGAAACAACTGACGGTTTTACAAATTTATCATAAACATCTTCTCCGCTGCCAAATCCTGTTATATTACTCTTTGCTCTTGACAATATTGCTTTAAAGCCTGTTTCGATGTCTTTATCTGTATAAGAAGAAGCCAGCTGCATTGCTCTTGCTGCATATTTCATTATCTGAGTTGTTTCAATACCGGATATTTCAGCAAAGAACCATCCGCAGCTTGTATACATCAATAATGCTTGACGCTGCATTTCCATTAATTTTAGAGCATTTACTATATCTTGCTGTTCAAGTTTGTACTTTTGGTGTGTTTCTATAAACTTATTTATAGAGGTTTTATCTCTGTCTAAAATAACGGAAATATAGTCATTACGAGCATCCCATATATTTTTAAAATACTTGGAAGCATTTGTTTCAAATATTTTTACGAGTTCATCTCTAACATAATCCAATGCTTCACGTAAAGGTTTTCTCCATTTTTGATTCCAGCCGTATTGTCCGCCTGTTGAACATCCGCAATCATCGCACCATCTGCCGACACCATGAGCACAACTCCAAGAAGAAACATCTTTTATATCAGCTTCATAAACAGGCGGCACAAGTTCTAAATAATTACCATAGTTTGTAACAATAAAACCTTCGCTTTTGGTTCTGATTTTCAGAATATATGATAGAGCCATATCACCAAATTTAGTATGATGACCATAGCTTTCACCATCGGTTGCAATATTAACCAACTGATCATAATCTCTTTGGTCTGAAACACCATCTTTTAACCTTGATATAAATTTGTTTCCGTCAGTTAAAAGTTCATCAAACGCAACTGACTTTGATATAGAACCGTCATAGAAAAATAAATCCAAATATTTTGTTTTATCCTTACTATGATAGAATCTGTATGCTCTTGCAGGATCAATATTACCCCAGCTTACATCCTGCCATTCATCGTCAGAACCAAGCTTTCTTACGCATTTAGCCTGATGTGGAGATAATATCGTAAATTTAATACCGCAATCAATAAGAGATTCCAGAGTTTCTCTGTCACAGGCTGTTTCGGCGAGCCACATTCCTTCGGGTTTCCTTCCGAAACGGTATTGAAAATCTTTAATTCCCCATATTATTTCAGTATACTTATCTCTTTCGTTTGCAAGAGGCATTATAATATGGTTATAAACTTGCGCAATTGCATTACCATGTCCGTTATTCATTGATATACTGTCAATATCAGCCTGAATAATTCTTTGATATGAGCGCGGAGTATACTTTTCCATCCAAGAAAGAAGTGTAGGTCCAAAGTTAAAACTGATATAAGAATAGTTATTTACGATATCCAAAATTCTGTTTTCCTGCGTAACTATCTTTGAAACAGAATTCGGAGTATAGCATTCGGCAGAAACTCTTTCATTCCAATCGTGAAAAGGATTTGCGCTGTCTTGTATTTCTATGGTTTCCAACCAAGGATTTTCTCTCGGCGGTTGGTAAAAATGACCGTGTACGGTTAAATATACTTTTTTATTATCCTTCACTACTATCTCCTGATAAAATTTTTATTTATTTTCGTTAGTTTTTGCTTTATGAGTAAGCATTGTAAATGTTTTTGCATCAACCCAAGGATCACCTAATGCTGCAGAAAATACTGTTCCTTCTATTTTTATTTTATCTCCTGCTTCTATATCAACATTCTTCTCTGCTAATGCTCTTGTTACAAAAATTTTCATCTCCGATAACGGTATTGTATGATTTGTAACATCCGGTCTTTTTATAAGAATACCGATATATTTTGTACCATCTTTAAATGCAGGCTTATAATCCAGTCCTAAGGAAGTAAATGCAACAAATTCCGCAGTAAAAGAAATATTTTTATTCAAATATTTGCTTGGCGCACTAACAACATCCAATGGAGAGACATTAGTATATGCGGAAGTTATAGGATTTGTAACCGTTTTTGCAGCCGGTACTGCCGGTTTTTTTACGGGAGTTGTAGTAGCGGCATCAATATTTAATCCTGCAAAAAAACAAAATATTGCAATTATCGTAATGATTTTTTTCATTATAAAAACCTCTATAATATACGTTCAGTAATTATTAACATAATTATATAATATTTTAGCACATGTTGTACAAAAAAAATTATATCCTTCTGTATAAATAATTATTCCTTCTCCATTTTTCGCCGTTTATGAATATTTTGCACGGATTTTATACCGAGTGTACCCACTGATATAGAACCTTTCCCGTATTTCTCTTCTATTTTATCCAATGTATTTACCAGATTAGAATTCTTTTCCGAATTTTTATCAACAAATAACTCCATCTGACCGGTAGAAATATCTTTCAAACCCGAAACATAAATTCCTGAAGCACGATAAATAATATCATTCGTAAACATTTCGGTAAACATTAATTTAACATATTTCATAAGTATAATTTCCGAATCCGATTCAGCTTCAAGTTTGCATTCCCGAACAAATACTTTAAAATCCTTAGTTCTGAGCATAACATACAATAAAGAAGCCTTTTGCTGATTTTCTCGCAGTTTTTTACAAACATTATGCAAATGAAACTCCAATTCGGTCATTATATAATTTTTATCGGAAGAGAAATCAGGGAAAGCACGAGTTCTTTGGATAGATTTTGGTTTCTCCGCGACTCCTGTCAAGGGAATAACACTTTCACCCATTAACTCATATTTAAGCTCCAGTCCTTTTTTACCGAATTTACATTTAAAAAATTCATCATCTTTTTGCAAAATTTGAACAGCATAAAAAATACCGCAGGCTTTTAAGCTTCTTGATATATTTCTGCCTATTCCCCAAATTTCTTCTACAGGTAAATCTTTGAGCTCAGAAGCTATCATTTCTTTTGAGATAAAATAAATCCCGCTTAATTTTTTAGCTTTATAAGCTGCCGTTTTAGCCAGAACCTTTGAGGTTGAAATCCCGACAGAAACAGAAATACCAAGATTTTTTTCTATGTCATTTTTTATTTTATCGGCAATTTCGACAAAAGATAAATTCAATAATTTATCAAGTCCCGTTATATCCATAAAAGCTTCATCTATAGAATAAATATCTATTTTATCCGAATAATTTTTTAAGAAAGAAAACATGCGCTGTGACAAATTATGATAAAGAGCAAAATCAGCACTAAGATAAATTGCCTGAGGAAAATCCCTTTTTGCCATAAAATAAGGAATTCCCATTGTTATTCCAAGTTTTTTTGCCTCATTAGAACGAGCTATAACACATCCGTCATTATTACTCAATACACAAACCGGTTTCCCTTTTAAAGAAGGGTTCATAAGCACTTCACAGCTTGCAAAAAAATTATTTCCGTCAACCAATGCTATTATTTTTTGTTTCATAATTAACCTTTAAGAAAAATCTGCGGGGATTTGAAGGGAGGAGTCCCCGCATTTAGAAGAATAATTGTGTATATTTGAATAATTTAAAATTTTCTTACAATACCCTGTGCAACACCAAATATAACAAGCTGTTCTTTCGGGTATAAATTAGGATAATTTGAATTTGCAGGTTCTAAATAAACCGTTCCTTTTCTGTTTCTATACGTTTTTAGAGTATAACCGCCATCTATAAATGCAATTACAATATCGCCGTCTTTCGCCGTATTTGTTTTTTGAACTATAACCTTATCGCCCTCATAAATACCCAAATCTATCATAGAGTCGCCGGATACAGTAAACAAAAAAGTTGAAGGACTGTTGATATCAAATGCATCATCTAAAGATACTCTTTTTTCAACATAATCATCCGCAACGGAGGCAAACCCTGCTTTTACTACAGAAGAGAATAACACCGCACCGAATAAATCTTTATTTATATAAAAGCGATTATTTCTTTCAAAAATAAGATTTTCTTCCTTTAGCTTATTAAAATACTGCCAGATTGAATTTTTATGTTTAAAACCAAAATCCTTAGCAATGATTTCAAAGCTGGGAAGGACTTCCTGCCCGTATAATTCTTTTAACTTTTCAAAGAATGTTTTTTGTTTTTCAGTAAGCATATTTATATTATAGACATTTGTCTATAATATGTCAAGCAAATTATTTTTATTTTGAGTTTTTACAAAAATACCATATAATCTAATAAAAAAGTGTGTAAAATATGAAAATTTCACCTATTGCAAACTGCAGTCAAAACTTTAAGAGTATATATCTTTCAAGACAAAATATGCCTTCTTTAGTAGACGATGATGTAAAACACTTAGTCAAAACTCTTTATTGCACAACAGATATAACAGAAATATGTAATAATAGAGGTATTGATATTTATATATATCCGGATAAAAAATGTTCCAATCGCCGCGCAAAGGTTGTATTTGCAGATAAAGAACTGAATGTATTTAAACTTAATAAAAATAAATTTTCAACAGAAACAAAATATAGAGGATTTGGAAATCAAAAAGACAAGGAAATGTCTGTTAATATGGGTGGCGGACTTGAAGAAATTATAGATTATGCATCAAATTTAATATTTGGGAAAATAAGAGAAAAAACCTTACATTGCAATGAATCAAATGAAATAAGAAAAATTTTTGAAGATAAAAATTCAAACGATATATTAACATTCAAATAAAAAAGAGAGCCGATTGGCTCTCTTTTTAATATAAATAAGAAAAATTATTTTTCGTCGTTCCAAGAATACATTTTTCTGAGTTCTCTGCCGACTTGTTCTAATTGATGTTCTGCATGAACTTTTCTTGCTGCCAAGAAATGAGCTCTGCCTGCAGCTTTATTTTCAGTAATCCATTTACCTGCGAATGTACCGTCTTGGATTTCTTTTAGAATTTGTTTCATTTCTTTTTTTGTTTCGTCTGTAATTAAGCGTTTACCTGTTTCATAATCGCCAAATTCAGCAGTATCTGAAATTGAATATCTCATTCTTGAGAAACCGCCCTGATAAATAAGGTCAACAATTAATTTCATTTCGTGGATACATTCAAAATAAGCATTTTGAGGGTCATAACCAGCTTCAACAAGTGTTTCAAAACCTGCTTGCATTAAAGCTGTAACACCGCCGCAAAGTACTGCTTGTTCGCCAAATAAGTCAGTTTCTGTTTCTTGTCTGAATGTTGTTTCAAGAACACCTGCTCTTGCACCGCCAATACCTGCTGCATATGCCAGTGCATTTTCCATAGCCTTACCTGATGCATTTTGTTGAACAGCAACTAAACAAGGAACTCCCTTACCTTCAACATATTCACTTCTTACAGTATGTCCGGGGCCTTTTGGAGCAATCATAACAACATCAACATCACCAGGAGGAACTATTTGATTAAAGTGAATATTAAATCCGTGAGCAAATGCCAATGTTTTTCCTGCTGTTAAATTTGGTGCAATTTGTGATTTATATATATCTGCCTGTTTTTCATCAGGTAATAAAATCATAATAAAATCAGCCATTTTAGATGCTTCATCAACAGTTGCAACCTTTAATCCTGCTGTTTCCGCTTTTGCCCATGATTTAGAACCTTTATATAGACCTACAACTACATTAATTCCGCTTTCATGTAAGTTTAAGGCATGAGCATGACCTTGGCTTCCATAACCTATAATAGCAACTGTTTTCCCTTTCAAAAGATTTAAATTACAGTCTGCTGCGTAATAAATTTTTGCCATAATTACCTCTTTTCTAACATTTTAACTCGTAACGGCTTATCTCAAGTGTAAAACTTAATAAAAGAGTAGTCAACTTTTGCAAAAAATTAATAAAAGGTTATCTAAAAACGAAAATATTTGCACTTAAAATTTTCTTAAGCTAAAATTTATTATAATTATTGGCTATAAAGTTAATTTTTTATTTAAAATCGTATTAGAGTTTTACAAAACGGAGAAAAACATGGTTTCCGAGCAAATAAATAAAACAGAAAAAATGACAGGCGCCAGAATATTTATCGAATGTCTTATAAAAGAAGGTGTAGATAAAATATTCGGATATCCCGGCGGAGTTATTCTTCATATTTATGATGAATTATATAAATGCAAAGAGATAAAACACTATCTTGTAAGACATGAACAAGCTGCGGTTCATGCAGCAGAAGGTTATGCCAGAGTAACAGGAAAACCGGGTGTTGTTCTTGTAACATCAGGCCCCGGAGCTTGTAATGCCGTAACGGGTATTACTAATGCATATTATGACAGTTACCCGTTAGTAGTTTTCACAGGGCAAGTTGATTCAAAATTAATAGGCAACGATGCTTTTCAGGAAGCAGATATTGTCGGCATCACACGTACTTGCTGTAAGCACAATTATCTGGTTAAAAATATAAGCGAATTACCCAGAATAATAAAAGAATCGTTTCATATTGCTCAAACAGGACGTCCGGGTCCGGTTGTAGTTTCTTTACCAAAGGATATTCTGACAGCAAAAATGGATTATGAATACCCTGAGAAACTCAATTTACCGGGATATAATCCGACTTATGAAGGTCATCCGATACAGTGCAGACGTGCTTTAAAGCTTTTGTGTGAAGCACAAAGACCTGTAATTATTTCAGGCGGCGGCATAATTCATTCAGAAGCCTGGCAGGAAATAAGAGAAATAGCAAAAAAATTGAATATTCCTGTTGCAACAACTTTAATGGGAATAGGTACATTTCCTCAAGATGATGAATTATCTTTAGGAATGTTGGGTATGCATGGTAATTACTGGGCGAATTTAGCAGTAAGTAACTGTGATGTTTTATTTGCAGTAGGAACAAGATTTAATGACAGAATTACAGGATGTTTAAAACGTTTTTGCAAGGATGCGCAAGTTATTCACGTTGATATCGACCCTTGTTCAATAAGTAAGAACGTACACGTGGATATTCCTGTTGTAGGTGATGCAAAGAACGTATTAAATGTTATGCTTCATGAATATGCTTCAGGTAAATATTCATATGATGAACAAATGAGAAAACTATGGATTAAGCAAATAGGCTCTTGGAAAGATAACAGACCTGTTTTTGCTATTCCTGATGCAAAATTACATCCTCAAACCGTAATAAGCAAAATATATGAGAAAACAAAAGATAAAGATGCTATTATAGCAACCGAAGTCGGGCAGCATCAAATGTGGACAGCTCAATTATACAAATTCAATAAACCTCGCCAATTAATTACATCCGGCGGACTGGGAACAATGGGCTTTGGATTCCCTGCTGCAATCGGTGCTCAAATTGCAGCACCCGATAAACTTGTAATTGACATTGCAGGCGACGGAAGCATACAAATGAATATTCAAGAACTTATGACTTGCGTTGACTATAAAATTCCCGTTAAAATTGCCGTAATAAATAACGGATACTTGGGTATGGTAAGACAATGGCAAGAAAAATTGTTTGATAAACATTATTCTCAAACACCTATTACTTCTCCCGACTATGTTAAACTTGCAGATGCATACGGGATATTAGGAATACGTGTTACGGAAGAATCGCAAATAGATGAAGCATTAGATAAAGCCATTTCATATGACGGACCTGTTATAATTGACTTCATCGTAGAGCCTTATGAAATGGTTTATCCGTGGGTTCTTGCAGGTCAACCGTTAAATGAAGTTATTTTATCAAATAACTCAACAGACGAAGGGAAGGGTGAATAATGAAACATACAATTTCTGTTTTAGTAAAAAATGAACCCGGTATTCTTTCAAGCGTTTGCGATTTATTCTCTACAAGAGGATTTAATATTGAAAGTTTAACTGTTGCAACGACAATAGATACTTCTTTCTCAAGAATTACAATAGTAACAAACGGAGATGACGTAGTAATCGAACAAATTTGTAAACAGTTGAACAGACTTATCAATACAATTAAAGTTGTAGAATTACCAAAATCTGCCGAAAAATGTATAGACAGAGAACTCATCCTGTGTAAAGTCACAGCAAAAGACGATGCGAGAAATGAGATATTGAGAATTGCAGAAATATTTGGAGCTAAAATTATTGATGTTTCAACAGAAACATACACACTGGAATTCAGTGGAGATACAAGGCAGGTAACAACAATACTGGCACTATTAAAACCATTGGGAGTAAAAGAACTTGTACGTTCCGGTATGGTTGCTATTACAAGAGAAAATCAATTTATAAACTTGAATAAATAGAGAGGAAAGGGACATAAAATGAAAAAATTAATTTCATTATCTTTATTGGTATTTGCATTTTTCTGCAGCGGTCTTATCAATACACAAGTAAATAATATAACTGCAAATACAGCTGAAGCATATACAGTAAGACAAGTTCAAGCAATGCATATTCTTGTTCCGACAGAACAGGAAGCTATTGAAATAAGAAAAGAAATACTGGCAGGACAAAACCAGCAGGAAATATTTAATAATTTTATGAATGCGGCAAAGAAATATTCAAAATGTCCGTCAGGTTCATCGGGCGGTATTTTAGGCTGGTTCGGCAGAGGTGATATGGTTCCGGAATTCGAAAAAGCAGCTTTTGAACTTCCGAACGGTCAAGTTTCAGAACCGGTTAAAACTCAGTACGGCTGGCATTTGATTTATATTATTTCTAAAAAATAATTAAAACCATATAAATAAAAAGACTTAGCAAATAGCTAAATCTTTTCTTTTTAAATAATTATTCAAACAAGTCCTAACATACACTCATAACATGTTAACTATTAATATATTGTAAAGCAATGTAACTATATTTTTTTAAGATATATATGGGAAACAATATTGATACTATAAAGTGTTATAAAAAAATAACAATCCTTAAACTTCAATTGTTTTTATAAATATATAATTGCAATGGGAAAAGAAAGGAATGTAAATTATGAGTATTTCTGCAGATTCTAACTTCGGAGATTTTAAACCTAATGGCGGTTGTTCAACTCCGGATATTGCTGATCAAATGGCAAAACAAACAATAGAAACTATTAAAAAAGCTGCTGATGAAGCCAAAGCAATTAAAAATGCAATGAAAAAGAAACCGGATGAATTTGTTAAAGAAGATAAAGTTGATAAAAAAACAAACTATACAGCAAAAGGAGCTAAAATTGGATTTGGCATGGACATTGCATCAAAAGTACTTGGAGTTGGTGCCTTGGTTGGTCTTTTTGGTAAAAAAGCCGTAGCTGAAAGTTTTAAAGGACTAGTTGAAGGATTAGGAAAAAGCAAAGTTGCAATGATGCTTGCAGGAGGAATAGCTGTTTCAACTGCAATAGGAGCCGGCATCGGGAAACTTGTCGGAAACCATAAAGCAAAAAAAGAAGCACAAAATAACAAAAATGCACAATAATAACATATAAATAAAAAGAGTGGGTTTTACAGTTAAACCCACTCTTTTTTATTATTTTTGTGAAAACTGAAGGTCAAAAACAGCCCGACATTCTTCTAACATTTTATTATCTTAAAAAATTAGTTATAAAACGTTTTGTTGTATCAAAAATGCTTGAGGATGAACTTTTATCCGCCTCTTTTATTGAACATATTTTATACGGCTTTGGCTGGATTGTACGTTGATATTTTACCTCGGGTTCGCCAAAAAGCATTGCATAAACCGGCACATAACCATCAGGCACTTTTAAAATATCAGTAATTTCAGGAAATAACTTTATAACTATTTGTGCAAATCCGCACCAACAAGTGCCTATACCGAGTGTTTGCGCATAAAGTTCAAAATAACTTAATGCAATAATCGGGTCTATGTCTGCACAAGGAGCTTTTATTGGTGAAGATACAACTATCATATGCGGTGCACCCCTGAATATAACATCCTCACCATGTTTAATTGCATCTTTCATTTTGGAATATTTGTTAAACACGGGAGAAATTGCATTATATGCAACAGAATGGAGCAATTTATAATTTACTTTATTTCTTATTTCGTCCATTGCGGCTTTATCTTCCACTATAGAGAAAAACAGAGAATGAGAATTGCATCCGGTTGGAATGTAATGCAGCATTTCTTTTAATTTATTTAATTTTTCTTCCGAAACATTTTCCTGTTTATATTGTCTGATGCTTCTTCGGGATTTTATTATTGATAAGACATTATTATAATTTACACTCTCTGAATTTTCGGGTAACTTTCCATCAAAAGTTATCGCCCCGTTGGGACAAATACAAAAACAATGCTGGCAGCTGATACAACGGGATTTTTCTGTCATTTGCGGAATTCCATTGCTATCAGCTTCAATACATCCTGTAATACAATCTTTAATACAAAGACCGCACTTAATACATTTATTTTTATCTGCTTCAAATTTAATCATATAAAACCTGCTAACTATTTCAGATAATATGATTTTATTATATTTCTCATTCCGATACAATATTTATTAATTTATGGTGTCAGGCAGTGCTTATCATACAATTCTTTCCGTTCGCATATCGGCACACCTGCCGTCCAAAATTTCGCTACTCAAATACCGCAAATTTTATTTTTACGTTTTTTATTACTTACAAATAATAATCGGAAAGGTATCATTATGTCTGTTAATACAATTAGTTTCGGGAAAGTAACATTAGTTAATGCACCATATAACACTGCAGAACAAATTGCGCATATAGCTAATAGCAGAAATAAAACTGACCTTGGGAAACAAGTAAAAACAATTATAAATGACACAAAACACGGCAAAGCTTATGCTTATCCTGCCTTTAATTTGGAAAATCAATCTTATATTTTTAGCGGAAAAGAAGGCAAAACATACAGTAAATCTTTTCGTGAAGCATGTGACAGAGTAGAATATGCACATGACTACTACACTGACAAAAAAATTGCCGGTATTGATATGGATTTCACCTGGAGATTGCACGACCAAAATGCAAGAGAAATAGTCAATTCCGCAAAAAATATTTCTGTTATGGATGTTGAATATACAAAATTAGGCGATATTAAATCCGTAAATTTAATTGCATAAAATTTTTCATTATATTATAAATCCCCTTTTGCCATAATATATGTTATATTAAAAAGCAAAGGGGAATTATTTTATGAGTTTAAGACCAACAATTGACGAAGTATATAGAACTTATATAGATGCTGTTCTTCCGCATCAAAAAGCAATAGGAAAAGAAAAGGGTAAAGACAAAAAAGAATTCAAAAAGTTTTTTCTTGGTTCATTTAGTTTATTTGGTTCCATTTTGGTTTTACCGTGTATTCTTACTACAATAGGCACAGAAGATACTGAAGAAAGAATAACCTTGATTTTTATATCATTAGGAATGGTAATAATACTTTTTATATTGTCTTTCTTTTTAAGTAAAGATTTTCTCAATATAGGAACAAAAATCGAATATAAATTTACAGCAATAGAACCAATATTAAAGTTATACGGAAATATTAAGTGGACTTCATTTATCAATTGGAATCCTGAAAGAAAAATAATGATCACACAAGATTCCCTTGAGAGAAGTAAACTTTTTGTTGATTTTGACAAGTTGAATTTTGATGACGTTTTTTACGGTGAATATGAAGGAATCAACTTTGAAGTTGCGGAAATAGATACTCATAAAAACTTGAGAAATAATTATATAGACGGGTTCAAAGGAATAGTTTTTGCTTTTGATTATTACTTAAATTCTACAGAACATACTATTATAGCATCAAAAACAAGCCTGATTTTGAAAAATTCTTTTCATAATTGGCTTTTATATGTACTTTCAATGTTTAGTTTCACCTTAATTTTAGGTTTAATTCTTATATTTACTATTCAAGATTATACAATGTTTATAATTTCATTAATTCTGATTATAACAGCTACTATTTTTGGTATGTTTCAATTTAGAAATGATAATAAATATATATCTGCTCTTTTTAAAGCATATAAAACGTTTCCTTTAAATAACTTCTATAAAAAATATTTTAATGTATATTCAACCGCTTCAAATGAAGAAGTTCAAGATATTATTACTCCTGAATTTTGGGATGCATTGTTTAAATTACAAAATGTTTTAAAGGCAAGAAATGTCAAATGTTCATTTTTTGATAATAAACTTATTATTGCTGTTGCAACAAAAAAAGATTTATTTGAGATCGGCAATAAATCAAAAAACATAAAAGATATCAGAAATGTAGAAGATTTATACACCCATATAAATGCCATTTATGATTTAATGGATAATTTGAATTTGAGATATAAAACCTTGCCCGAAGAATAATTAACAAGAATATTCTAATCTATCGAATTTAATTGATTTTATTTCTTTTGTTGAGGCAATTGAAATCATATAATTATCCTCAAACCTTTGGCTTTTTACTGCATATGCTTTTACACCGAGTTTATATTCAGCTTCATATGCTGTCCAAGCCTTATAAAACCCCTCAAGAGAGTCATTCTCAAGCAATAATGACATTCTTTTTGCAACCGCTTTATAATCTCTATTTTTTATATATTCAATATCTAAGCCGACAGGGTTTTCATCAAAACATACTGCAGCAATATTTTTAGAATGAGAAATACTAAATTGAATATCCGCAAATTCGAATTTCGGCTTATTATTAACAATTATAAGCTCAGAATTTTTAATTCCATAGATTTTCGCGGCACATTCAACAATATATCGTCCTGCCGTATGATGAATATTATATTTGTCTTTTAGTTCACAATCATCAATATAAACGTAGAAAATATCCATATTACAAGCTCAAATAATAATCTTTAAGAAGTTTTGTATCACCTTCAATATTAGGACTTTCACAAACCAATACACCCTTTACATCAAAGGCTTTAAACACTTTTAAAAGGTCTTTATAATTCATATCGCTTTCTTCAAGAATTAAATGATTTTTTTCGCCTTTCACACTGTACTCAATGCCTGCAAGGTGCATATGCATATTATTGAGAGCATCGTTTCCAAGCTCTTTACCAACGAATTCAAGCATTTTTGAGAATTCATCATATGTATTATATATTCCGTTATTTCTTGCATGAACATGTGCAAAATCTATACACGGCATAACATTTTTGAAATTTTTGGAGAGTTTAACTATTTCTTCTAAAGTTCCCCATTGAGTGCCTTTACCGGTTGTTTCAGGTCTTACCCAGATATTATTCCCCTCACTTTCAAGTTCAGAGCATATTTTTTCCATTGATTTATATACTATATTGTATACTTCATCCGCATTTTGCCCCATATAAAAAGCGGCATGATAAGTAATACTGTATGCACCTATCAATTGCCCCATTCTGGCTGTTTCAAGAATTCTGGTTATGCTTGCTTCTATTTTTTCAGGTTCTTGGGAATTAAGATTTATATAATAAGGACCATGACAGGTTATTTTATGATTATCATCAGAAGCAAATTCTTTAACCAGTTTTTGATTTGCATCATTCATTCTTACACCGTGAACAAACTCAACCTCAACACCGTCAAGATTCATATCTTTTATTATATCAAGACCTTTTTTATAGCCTTTACCCTCAGAAGAAAGCGGCAATCCTGCCGTTAAAAAATGAAGTTTATTCACTGTACAATATTTCTCCCTTTTTAGGATTTATTCTTTCAACAAAATCACGTCCCGTAGAAACAAAATATGCACCGTATTGTATAGAATCAAGTTCCAATATATCTTGCCCGCATGCTATTTTTAAAGAATTTTTCGTATCAACAATCGTTCCCGGTGCAAAATTATGTTTTTTCTGTATTACATATGCGGAATTTACTCTTAAAATAGTTCCGTTATACATTGTTAAAGCACCTATAAAAGGATTTAAAGCTCTGATAAATCTTTCTATTTCTTCTGCGGATTTTTTCCAATCAATAAATGTATTTTTTCTTTCAAAAGATAATGCATCCGCCTTTATATGATTACCGCCTGCCGGCTGAGGACGTCTCGGAAATTCATTAGTTTCATAATAGTCTAAAGCTTCATAAAGCATTGATGCACACATTTGATTTGTTCTGTAGAACAATGTACCCATTGTTTCATTTAAATCCAAATTAAAATTATATTGAGAAATAATATCACCGGTATCAAAGTTTTCATCCATATAATGAAGTGTAATCGCAGATTTTTCTTCTCCATTAATAATCACATGTGAATATGGATTTGCACCTCTGTAGTCAGGTAATTTCGACGGATGCAAATTTATAAAACCGTCTTTTGTAAGCTGTAAAAGTTCTTTGGGCAGCTTCTTATTAAAAGATGCAACTACTCCCAAATCGGCATTTAAATTTTTTACTCTCTGTAAAAAGCCTTTATCATTAAGACTGTTATTATAATCAATAATATCAAAACCTAAGTCTTGAGCCACATCAACCATACTTTTATTTGTAGGTTCATCCTTTGACGGAGGAACAACACCTACAATATTTATCCCCTTAGATGCTAATTTTTGGAGACAAACCAGCGCCATATCAGGCATACCAACAAATAAAATTCTTTTTTTATACTTTTTTTCAGCCATATACTAATCCTCAAAATTATTATATCAAAAAAAATCTTTTAATTTAAATGTGTTTTTAATAAAATAAATTTGATAATACGAGGTAAAAATTATGTTAGATATCAAATTAATAAGAGAAAATCCCGAAAGAATAAACGAATTATTAAAGAGAAGAAACCCAAACTTATCAATTGACGGTATATTGGAGATAGATTCAAAAAGAAGAAAAGTTCAAACTCAAGCTGATGAGTTAAGAGCAAAAAGAAAAAACATGTCGCAAGAAATCGGTATGTTGAAAAAACAAGGACAAAACACAGATGAAATTCAAGCTCAAGTAAAAGAAATGGGAGATGAAATAAAATCTCTTGAAGAACAGGAACAACAACTTGATGCGGAACAAAAGAATTTATTACTTTCTACTCCGAACATTCCCGATGAAACCACACCTATAGGACTTTCTGAAGATGATAATGTAGAAATAAAAAGAGTCGGAGAACCTCGTAAAACATCTTTTGAACAAAAAGCTCACTGGGATATATGTGTTGCAAAAGATATCGTTGATTTTGAAAGAGGCGTAAAGCTTGCACAATCAAGATTTTCACTATACAGAGGGAAAGGCGCGCAATTAGAACGTGCTATTATTAACTTTTTCTTAGATACTC
This sequence comes from Candidatus Gastranaerophilales bacterium, assembly GCA_016282705.1. Taxonomy (GTDB): domain Bacteria; phylum Cyanobacteriota; class Vampirovibrionia; order Gastranaerophilales; family Gastranaerophilaceae; genus Avigastranaerophilus. Next base: position 58,681 of record JAEELO010000049.1, read on the forward strand.
ATACACAAGAACACGGATATGAAGAAATTCTTCCTCCGGTTATGGTTAATTCTGCAGCTATGACAGGAACAGGACAGCTTCCTAAATTTGCACAGGATATGTATAAATGCGAAGAAGAAGATTTATATTTGATTCCTACGGCAGAAGTTCCCGTAACAAACATATATCAAAACGAAATCTTAAATGAAGAAGATTTGCCTAAATATATGACGGCATACACTCCTTGTTTCAGACGTGAAGCAGGCTCTGCTGGCAAAGATACAAGAGGATTGATAAGACAGCACCAATTTAACAAAGTAGAATTGGTTAAGCTTTGCACACCTGAAACCAGTGTTGAAGAACACGAAAAACTTACAAGAAATGCTGAAAGAGTTCTTGAACTGCTTGAACTTCCATATAGAAGAGTTGCTCTTTCAACAGGTGATATAGGATTTTCCGCAAGAAAATGCTATGATTTGGAAGTATGGCTTCCTTCTTATAACAACTATAAAGAAATTTCAAGCTGTTCTAACTTTGGAGATTTCCAAGCAAGACGTGCAAATATAAGATACAGAAGCAAAGAAACAGGGAAACCCGCATACGTACATACTTTAAACGGCTCAGGTTTGGCTGTAGGAAGAACATTTGCAGCTATTCTTGAAAACTTCCAAAACGAAGACGGTTCGGTTACAATACCTAAAGTTTTAAGAAAATATACAGGCTGGGATATTCTTTAATGCAAAAAGGACTTTTTATTACATTTGAAGGCACAGACGGCTGCGGAAAAACAACTCAGCTAAATAAAGTTAAAGATTTTCTTCAAGAGCAGGGATATAACGTAGTTACAACAAGAGAACCCGGTGCATTAGATATCGGTCAAAAGATAAGAGATATACTTCTCCACCACGAAGGTTTTGTTGCAGACAGGTGTGAAATGTTCCTATTCCTTGCAGATAGAGCTCAACACGTTGAAGCATTCATAAAACCGGCAATTGCCGCAGGTAAAATTGTATTATGCGATAGACATGTTGACTCCACAATAGCATACCAAGGCTACGGAAGAGGTCAGGATGTTCAATTATTAAAGGATTTGAACGAAATTGCCGTTAACGGACTTTCACCTGATTTAACGCTTTATTTCGATGTTTCGGCAGAAACAGCACAAACCAGAGTCGGTGACGACAAAGACAGAATGGAATCAGCAGGGATAATATTCCACAAACAAGTCAGACAGGGATATTTAGCTCTTCAAAAAGAAAACCCCGAACGTATAAAGTTAATAAATGCAAACAATTCAATAGAAACTGTTTTTGAAGACACAAAAAAGGTTATAATAAAATTACTACAAGAAAAATAAGGAGTATACATGTCCGGAGATTACAGACGTTGGTATGATAGCGATCCGATATTAAAGGAAGCACTTGAACTTTTGAAATTACAAACTGATGATAACAAGAATGCAGCTGCAGACTTCATCATTTCTTTACAAGAGCAGGTTGCTCAAGACGTAATTGAAAGAATATATGAAATTACGAAACAATTTGCAGGAAAAGGTAATCGTTGGTACGATGCTGATCCTGTTATGTTGAAAGCTATAGAATTATTAAGAGTATCATCTCCTAAGACACAAAGAATAGCTGCTTTAAAATTATTATTAGCTATGGAAAGCAATAATTTGGAGTCTTTAGAAGAAAACAATGACTAATGCACAATTGAAAGATGTTCAAAAACAAAATGATAAAAGAGGCATTGATATTCAAAAAGTCGGTGTAAACGGTGTTGAAGTACCTCTTACTATTGAACGAAAAAATGCAGATAGTCAAATTGTATCGGCTAAAGCTCGCCTGAGTGTGACACTTCCTCATCATTACAGAGGAACTCACATGTCAAGATTTATTGAAGTTTTAAGCGACTATTCAAGCAAAAACCTATTGGGAATAGACATAAAGGGAATGCTTTATGACATTCAAAAGAAACTTGAATCACAATGTTCACACGTAAAGTTTGAATTCAAATACTTTATAAGCAAAAAAGCTCCCGTAAGCGGTATGGAATTTCCTGTGGGATATGATTGTTCTTTTCAAGGCGATTTAAACGGGGATGATTATAAATTTATTCTCGGTGTAAAAGTTCCCATAACAACTCTTTGCCCTTGTTCTAAAGAAATATCAAAATATTCGGCACACAATCAAAGAACAATGGTTAAAGTAAAAGTAAGTTATAATGAAAATGATATGATTTGGATAGAAGATTTGGTTGAAGCAATTGAATCTTGCGGTTCAAGCCAAATTTATTCAATATTAAAAAGGAATGATGAAAAATTCGTAACAGAAAAAGCATACGAAAATCCCAAATTCGTTGAAGACGTGTTAAGGGACGTTATATGCCTTCTGAAAAATAATAAAAAAATTACTTTTTACGAGGTAGAAGTAGAAGCTCAAGAAAGCATTCATAATCATAATGCTTGGGCATGGCAGTCAGAAACAAAATAACCGGAGAATAGAATATGAAAGAATTATTTAATGATTATGTTCAATCACTTGAAACATATATTATGATTCAAATAAAAATGGAGACGGCACGATTAACGCCAGAATTAACGGCAAGAGGCAGAGCACCGATATCGTTATCAATGGGTGCACCTGTTGAAAAACCGCCGCAATTGGTTACAGATAAAATTAGTGAATATATAGACGGCGACGGAATGCATACATATACTCTTGTTAAAGGTGAATCATATATTCTTGATTCTATTGCCAAAAACATGAAGAAAAGAACAGGTGTTGATTTTGACACTAAATCAGAAATATGCGCACTTATAGGTTCAAAAGAAGGCATTGCTAATTTAATAAGAGCATTAATAAACCCGACTCCAGATAAATCAAAACAAGATATTATTCTTGTACCTGACCCCGGGTATGCTTCATATAAAATAATGGTTGATGTATCAGGCGGTATGGCATACGGTATACCTTTAACCCCTGAGAATAACTACATGCCGGATTTAGACGAAGTTGAAAAGCAGATTGAAAAAGACGGTTTATCAATGAAAAGAGTAAAAGCTCTTATTATTAATTATCCTAATAACCCGTTAGGTGCAATTTGTACAAAAGAATACTTACAAAAAGCAGTGGATTTTTGCAGAAAGCACCACATATTATTGATTTCAGATGCGGCATATATAGATTTAACCTTTGAAGGTTCCCCAAAAGCCTCAAGCGTTTTTGAAATTGAAGGAGCAAAAGATGTTGCGGTTGAATTTTACAGTTTTTCTAAACCTTATTCAATGACAGGTTGGAGAATAGGCTGGATATGCGGGAATGCAGATGCGGTTGGAATCCTCGGAAAATTGAAATCAACAATTGATACAGGGATATATAAACCTATTCAAAAAGCAGCTGCTGATATTTTAAATTCAAAAGAAGGCGATGAATATATTGTTGAAGCAAATAAACGATTTGAAAGAAAGCAAAAAATTATCGTAGACGGATTTAAAGAACTCGGCTGGGATATGGACAAAATCAATCCGCCTAAAGCAACATTCTATTTATGGCTGCCTATTCCTCCAAGATATAAAACTTCAAAAGAATTTACAGATGCGGTTATGAGGAAATCCGGTGTAATTCTTGTTCCGGGTAATGCATTCGGCAAAAACGGCGACGGATGGTTCAGAATGTCTATTGTAGCAGCTGAAGACCAAATGACAGAAGTTATAAGAAGATTAAAAGAAGACGGATTTTATTTTGAATAAAGCTGTAATAGTTGATTATGAGTCGGGGAATTTAAGAAGTGTCGCAAACATGCTGACATTTCTTAATGTTGATTATGAAATAACATCTGACCGAAATAAAATATTAAATGCAAACAGAATAATATTCCCCGGACAAGGTCACTTTGCTCAAGCAATGGGGAATTTAAATAAAAAGGAGCTTATTCCGGTTATAAAAGAGTGCTGTGAAAAACAAATTCCGTTTTTAGGAATATGCATAGGACTCCAAATTCTTTTTGAAAAAAGTGAAGAGGCTCCGGGTACAGATGGACTGGGAATAATTAAAGGTGAAGTTAAACGCTTTACAAAAGGGAAAATTCCCCAAGTAGGCTGGACAAAATTAACAACAACGCAAAATAATAAATATGTTCCTGATGATTTCTTTTATTTTGTAAATTCTTACTATGTTCAACCTGCAGATGAAAGTATAATCAGTTCTACATATAATTATCACGGTACTTTTTGTGCTTCAATTCAAAAAGATAATATAACAGCGGTTCAATTCCATCCGGAAAAAAGCGCCGAAGCGGGATTAAAATTTTTCAAAAGCTGGTTGGAATTAGTATAAAATCGTTGTAATTCCGCATAATATAAAAAGTAGTTTAAAAATAAAATTTTTACGAATATAATAGTATTATTAATCAAGGAATTTATTATGTTTGAGAAATTAAGAAATATATTAAAGCAGAAAAAAGAGAGTTCACCAAAGAAATATTTAAGTTGCGAGTATATACAACACGGGTTTAACGTTGATTATGAAGATATTAAAATGTGTTGTTTCAATTGTCATGAAGGCGGCGGAAGACAGATTTTAATTGACAACTATAAAGGTGAAATGATTGATTGGAAAAAGTTCTTCAAAGAAAAACGCAAAATGAGAGAACTTAATAAACAGGGGATTACACTTGAACGCTGTAAAGGCTGTTTTTTCTTAAAAGAACGAGAATGGGATGATGAAGACTATATTAATTATATGGTATTCAATCATTGGACACAGTGCAATTGCAAATGTAAATACTGTTTTACAAATGAACAATCCGACTTCTTTAATGCAAGAAAAAATTATAATATGTATCCGGTAATAAAAAAACTTGCAGATATGGGCAAAATCAGAGGCGGCGGAGAAATAGGCTTTGGAGGCGGAGAACCTGCTTTATTACCTGAATTTGAGCCTATGGTAAATATGTTATTAGATGTCGGCTGCGATAATATAAGAGTACATTCATCAGGTGTTAAATATTCAAAAGCCATAGAAAGAGGTCTTGGCGAAGGTAAACTAACACTTGTTGTTTCTGTTGATTCTGGAACTCCCGAAACATATGAAAATATTAAACGTGTACCGCATTTCCATACCGTTTGGAAAAATCTTGCCGAATATGCTTCAAAACAGGGCGAAAATAAATATAAAGCAAAAACAAAATACATAATATACCCCGGATTTAACGATTCAAAAGAAGAATTTGATAAATTCTTAGACCTTTCTTATAATGCAGGCATTAGAAGTATGGTAATAGACGTGGAAGGCGGATGGTACATACAAAATAAATATAAAGTTCCTGATTATATATACGAATTGCTTGATTATACTTTAAAAAGAGCCGATGAAGCTTCTATGAAAAATGTGGAAGTATATGACAGAGCAAACGATATGAGAATACATAAAGAAGAATATATAAAGTTAAGAGATAATGCAAACAACAATCAGTAAAAACTTTTCTTTTGATGTTTATAAGCAATATTTAAAAGAATTGTTTATTTTTGCATTTCCGCTTTTTATAGGGAGTTTGGGACATACTCTGCTTGGAGCAACAGATGTTTTTGTTGTAGCAAAATACAGCATTAATTCACTTGCTGCCATAAGTATTGCAAATTCCATAATCTTTACTATTTTTATTTTCGGTATCGGTATTACAACGGCAATTTCAATATTGCTTTCAAATATGAGAGGAGAGAAGAACAAAATCAAAAAGTTTTTGCCCACAACTCTTTTCTTTTCGTTTATATTATCTGTAATATTCACAACCGTTTGTTATTTCTCCAAATATATAATACCGCATTGCGGTTTTGAAGAACTCTTAGTACCTTATATACAAGAATACATAGTAATAGTTTCATTTTCAATGTTCGGGATATTCTTTTTTGAAGGGATAAAACAGTTTCTGCAGGCATACGAAATTGTAATCATACCTAATATAATCATACTCTCTACCGTATTAGTAAATTTAATATTAGATATAATATTAGTATTTGGTTACGGAAATATTCCTGCAATGGGTTCAAAAGGTGCCGCATTCGCAACTTTGACAGTAAGAACATTAATGGCAGTAATAATATTTATATATATTATTAAATATATAAATATAAAAGATAAAATTGATTATTCTTTCATAAAACAAGTAATTAAAGTCGGTATACCGATAGGAATTGCCCTTGTTTTTGAATTTCTTGCATTTAATATTATTACGGTATTAATAGGCAGAGAAGCCTCTATACTTGCTGCAATACATAATATTTTAATTACTATAGCCTCTGCGACATATATGATTCCGTTTGCATTATCTACTGCCGTTTCAGTAAAAGTAGCCTATTTCTACGGCGCAAAATCGCCTGCAGAAATACGAAAATATTCATATACAACATTAATAACAGGCGTAGGGTTTATGATTTGCACGAGTGCCATATTAGCAATATTTCCCGAACAAATAATAGGTCTTTTTACTACAGATAATGAAGTTATCCGTTTATCTCTGCCCATTATCAGCGTCGCAGCAGTTTATCAGATTTTTGACGGTTTTCAGGCCGTAACGGGCGGAATATTAAAAGGCTTTAAACTGACAAAAGCCGTATCAATAAGCGTTATTGCATCATATTGGGCTATAGGAGCACCGGTCGCCATATTTTTAGTCAACAAATGCAATTTTTCTTTAAAAGGTTACTGGATAGCACTTGCAGTATCATTATGCATAATGGGAATGGTACAAGCAGTAATAGCAAAGAGAAAATTCAGAACACTTCTAAAAGAAATAAAAATATAAACATAAAAGAGTAGATTGAAACAGATGTACCGAACTATATCATAATACTTTTTCGCAACCCCGAATTAAAGTGTCCGTTTGTTTCAATCTACTTTTTTAATATAACTGATTTTTGAGCATGTTTCATTACACCATAGAGTAATCTTTTCGCAACAGAATAATACCTGCGAATTAATTCTGCATTATGTTATTTTTTATTATATCGCCCATTTCAGATGTACCTATGGTTTTCATTCCTTGCTGAGCAATATCTTGAGTTCTGTATCCGTCTTTTAAAGCTTTTCTTACAGCATTAACAATATCATCATGCTGTTTATCCATATTAAACGAATATTTAAGCATCATAGCCGCAGATAAAATTGTCGCAATCGGATTTACAATGTTCTGACCTTTTAAATCAGGCGCACTGCCGTGAATAGGTTCATACATTGCAGGTTTCGAATCAGATAATGAAGCGCTGGGGAGTAATCCCAATGAGCCTGAAAGCATAGATGCCTCGTCTGAAAGAATATCGCCAAAAATATTTCCTGTTAATATAACATCAAATTGTTTAGGATTTCGTATTATTTGCATTGCAGCATTATCTACATACATGTAATTCAACTCAACCAAAGGGTATTCTTTTGAAACTTCCGTTACTATTTCACGCCATAATCTCGAAACATCAAGAACATTTGCTTTATCAACAGAACAAAGTTTTCTGTTTCTTTGCATAGCAACTTTAAAAGCGACATGTGCAATACGTCGAATTTCACTTTCATAGTAGCACATATTATTAAATCCGAACTTTTCACCGTTTCGTGTTTCTATACCTTTTGGAGTTCCAAAATATACATCACCTGTGAGCTCTCGAACAATCATTATATCAGTTCCTGCAATAACATCTTCTTTTAAAGGAGATAATTTTGTCAGTTCCGGATATACAGTAGCAGGTCTTAAATTCGCAAATAAATTCAGTTCTTTTCTTATACCGAGGAGTGCTTTTTCAGGTCGTACTTCAGGCGGAAGAGTATCATATTTCCAATCGCCCACAGCACCTAATAATACTGCATCAGAACTCTTTGCTATATTTAAAGTTTCATCGGGCAACGGTTTTTTATATACATCATAAGCACATCCGCCTATTAAGGCAGGTTCAAAATTGAAATCAACGGAATACTTTTCACCTGCAGCTTTTAATACTTTAACAGCCTCATCGGTAACTTCTTTACCTGTTCCGTCTCCTGCAAGTAATGCTATATTATATGATGTCATATTTACCTCCTCTTTATAAAATTATACAAGAAAATTATTGTTATACGAAAAAGGTTTACACAAATGCGTAAACCTTTTAAATTTATTAAAACCCAATAATTTATGAAGAGAATGTCATTAAAGCACGTACTGAGCGAGCTGTATTTCTTACGTCTTCTTCAGAGTGCATTTTTATTGTATCATCTAAGATTTTAATAGCTTCTGTTTTATCTTTTAATGATAATAATTCATTGATAGATGACATTGCAACTCTTGCGCTTAAATCATTAATACCTTTACCTTTTGAAATTAATACAACTTTTAAAGAATCATGTGTATTTTTTTGTATTAATGTTTGAGCTGTCAATTCTCTGATTTCATCATCAGGAGAGTTAGTACCTAATTCTGTTAATAAGTCTATTGCTGCTTTAGCATCCTGATGTTGTCCTAATGCTTTAATAATATTTTTTATTTTTTCATTATTTTCCATATCTCTTCTCCCTTTTATTAATTATGTTATGCGACTGCAGGTGTTAAAGACTTCCACATGGTTTTAAGTTCATCTACCGACTTATTCGTGAGGTTCTTAACACTGTATTCTCTGTCAGGGAAAAGTCTGTTTTTAATACCTGTCATATCAAAAGATATTTCAGTATTTCCAAAATCTTCTATTGAATCAAATATATTAGTTGTTATTTTTTTACAATATGCACCTATTGCATTCATTCTTGCTTTAAAAGATGCATTAAAATTATTTATACCGCTTACAACGGCGCTTGCAAATAGTTTTCCTTTTTCAGCTATTCCGTTTGTAGATTTTTTTGCGCTTTCAAATACATCTGCTTGTATCACATTTCCCTTGAAGCTGACGCCAAACGGGTTAGTTGATAATTTATTAGTTGTTGATTTATTAGTAGTTTTTTGTGCTGCTTTTGTTGTATGTAAACTAATCTTTCCTATTTGCATAATAATCCTTTCTGTTTTAATAATCCTTGTGTACATAGAGTAACACATTTATTGCTTTTAAATATCATTCTTTTGATTGAAATTATTATTAAACTTTGGAATAAAACTTTAAAAATTTTCATACATATATAGGAAGTTTTTTTAAGTTTTTGTAACATTAGTATATATTTTTGATATAAAAACTAAAGTTTAAAAAAAATCAGCCGATAAACATAGTATCTGGTAAAAGGAAAGATATATGAACGAATTAAATCAAAATTTAGCCGAAAATTTAGGTCACTTTTTATTTGAATTGAGAGATGAAGTTATCAAAGGTTTACAAGATTATATCCAGATGAATGGTCTCACATTTGAAACAGTTTAGTTTCAAATCCTAATGGTCTCTTTATTGTAAATAAGTGTTGTACTTTTTCTCGAATTGGATAGTTGTTTTCGGGCCGTGTCCCGGATAAACTACAGTATTTTCCGGTAAAGTCAAGAGATATGTTTTTATGGAATTGATTAGTGTATCGTAGTCGCCGTCGTAGAAGTCTGTTCTTCCGATTGAGTTATAGAACAGCGCATCTCCTGCGAATACTTTTTCGTCTACATAATAACTAAGACTGCCTTTTGAGTGTCCGGGGGTATAAAATACTTTTATTTGATTATCTCCAACATACAACTCAGCATTTTCATCTATATATTTTGTTATTTTTAACGGCTTAACATCGTCATTGCAGCCGAACCATGCCATTTCTTCTTTAACTCTTGATAAATGAGGCAAGTCTGCTTCATGCATATATATTTGTAATTCGGGATATTTTTTTTGAGCTTCGATTTCGCCTATTACATGGTCAAAATGACCGTGTGTATTCAATATATATTTTATCTCATAACCTTCTTCATCAAGTTCTTTTTTTATTTCATCAAAAGAACCGCCTACATCAATAATAACAGCTTCTTTTGACGCTGCATCTTTTAATATATAAGTATTAACATCAAGCGGACCTGTTTGTTTTATTAATAATTCCATAATTTATCCTTTTTAGTAAAGTATACCATGTTTATGTTATTTTAGAATTATGAATACTTATTCTCAAAAGATAACAGCCTTACAGGCAGGAAAAATTAAAACTTTTTTCGAAGCGGATAATGCTTCATTTGATACTGTTCAATATTCCGTTTGGAGAGCAAAAACCACAAATTATCAGGCTGTATATTATACAAGCGGAAAATTGCTTATTCAGGGAAAAAGTATTGATGATATTGCAACAGAAATAGATAAAATACTTGGAATAAAATCACAACTTGAACAAAATTCATTAATAGAAATAAATAAAGAAAAATATATAGGGACTGACGAATCCGGCAAGGGAGATTTTTTCGGCCCGCTTGTCATAGCCGGTGTTCAAGCCGATAATAGCTGCAAACAGAAATTTATTGATTTAGGAATAAAGGACAGTAAAAAGCTTGATGATAAAAAGATTTTAATACTGGCAAATCAGATAAAAGCGAATTCTGTTCATTCGGTAGTTGTTATAACCCCAGCTAAATACAATGAATTATATATAAAATTTAATAACTTAAATAAGTTACTTGCGTGGGGACATGCAAGAGCAATTGAAAATATTCTTGAGAAATCCCCATGTAATTACGCCTTAGCCGATAAATTCGGAGATGAGAGCTTAATAAAGAATGCACTGATGCAAAAAGGCAGAAACATTATTTTAAATCAAATGGTAAGAGCAGAAGCGGACATTGCTGTTGCGGCAGCATCTGTACTTGCAAGAGCAGAATTTGTTAAAAGAATGGCAGAAATGGAAGCAAAATATGAACTATCATTCCCCAAAGGTGTTTCATCACAAGTTATTGAACAGGCGCAAAAATTCTCAGATACTTATTCAAAGGCAAGGCTGAATGAAGTGGCGAAACTACATTTTAAAACTATTAAAGAAATAAAATAGTTTATATATATTTTAGCCGGACAATGTTTAACTTACAAACTTGTTTCTATATCTCCTGCCAAAAGAGATTCTTATTGAACTCCGGTGAAATTAGAAATCAAAGAGAGGCTTCATAAAAAATTATTCTTTTCAAATGTCTTTTAGAAGAGAAAGATTTTGTTTTCTATAATCTTTAATAATATTTCACGAATATTAATTTTTGTAAAAAACACAGATTAAAACCAAATATTTATTCAAGAAATTCAGGGAAATGACGACGATATACATAAATATAATCGGAGAAAAAGCAAAATGAGTAATTTTCATGTCGGAAAAAGTTTTCTTAAAAATCTGAAAACATACTTAGGAACCGTCGGATTAAGTCAAGAGAAAATTAACAAAATTAATGAAAAAGATATACAGAGTATCTTTACTCGAGCTGATATTGCCGACGGCAAACAGGACGGTAAAGTAACCGGTGAAAATTTCCTTTCTATATTAAAAGGAGAATATAAAGATGAAAATATAAATATAGATGCTCTTTCACAGGAGTATCTTGATGCTTGGCAGGCACTGGCAGGAGACGATAACATTCTGGAAGAAGCAGAAGTTGCAATAGATGAGGAAGTAAGCGAAACTCCATCCGGCGGAGGGTCAACACCGCCATCAACTCCATCAATAACTCCGTCGCCGGATCCGACAGATACAACAAACACTCCGCCCGAAATAACAGAGGTGACAGCTGAAAGCTTGGAAGGTAAAGATTCTTCTACTTTACGCTCCGAAAGAACTGATGTTATAAATCAGCTTGATAGTTTACGTACGGAAATGACAACGGCAGAAGAAGCAAAAAAAGGCGAAGTAGCAACTAAAAAAGAAGCTTATGATAAATTACTCGAAGATTTAGCAAAAGTTTCCGAAACAAAAAATGAAGACGGGAAAACACTTAAAGATTTAGAATCAGATAAAAAAGCTCAAGAAGATATAATTACAGCAAAAGAAGATGATATTAATACTGTTAAAAGTGATATTAATACGTCTAAAGACAATATAACGGCAATTCAGGGCAAAATAAATGACCTTAAAGAACCTGATAGAAGCCAATTCACTACAAAAAACGAAAAAAATGAGTCTGTATTTGACGAAGCAGGATATAATGCTGCTCTTGCACAATACAGAGCTGATAAAGCAAATCTTGAAGCAGATTTACGTGCAGAAGAAGACAACCTTTCTGAACTTGAAAATAAATTATCAGAAGAAGAAGAAAATTTAAATGGCTTAGAAGAAGGATTAACAAAAATCAATAGCGATATAGATTCGTTAGTTAAAGTAATAGCCAAAAAAGAAGAAAATAACAGCGAACTTGCAGGAAAAGTTTCAACGGCATTATCTGAATATCAAACTGCTCAGCAAGAGTTAGCAACAATAAGAGAACCGTATGAAACAAAAATAGCAACTTTAAACAAGAATTTATCAGCTTATGATACTGCTATTAAGACTGCTGAAGAAAAAGAAAGAACAGCAAAAGAAGAATTCACTTCCGAAATAAAAGATGAGAATGCTTTAGAATATAAATCACAAATAGATGAATTATTCCCGTCTGATGATGAAAAAGAAACCGAAAGTGAAGATAAAACGGATGGAGATGAAGAATCCGAAAAAACAACTCAAACGGATGATCCTGATAAGAATAAGGCATTAAAAGAAATTCTTGAAAAAGCTATGATGGATGAAAATATACCTGTAGCGGAAAGAATGAAATTATTATCATATGCAAGAGGTAAAAACGAAAATACTGTTAGAGAAATGCTTAAAGATGATACCTTCTTCGTAAAAGCATACGCAGCAATGGCAAATGATGATAGTGTTTCAACTGAAACAGTATTGGCAATGCAGGATGTATACTTTGATATCCAAGGTAATAATGAAATAAGTCTTATTAAAAGTGGTAATATAACAAGTACAAATCCATTTACTGATGAAGAAAGTATTGAAGAAACATATACAAAAGCCAATATTTCCTTACTGGGGAAAGCTATTAAAAATGGCAATACAGACAAAGTTATCAAAAACTTTGAAAGAAACGGAATTAGTATTGAATCATTGAAAGATGCAATAACTAATTCAACCGAATACTCAGATGAACAAAAAAATGAACTTCTCAAAGGATTAGGTTATAATACAACAAAAACATACGGAGACCATACTGTTGAGAAGCTTGAATATGGCAGCCTTGAAGCAGAAATATCCTATCCTAAAGACCTAAAGGAAGGAGACGAAGTTCCAATACTTATATTCTTCTCCGGAAGCAAGCAAAATGTCGCTTACAGAGGCAAAGGCGACAATTCAAGATATCTAATGTATGATCCTGATACTACTCCGTTAGGCAATATGTATAATCCGAATACGACATGGGCTTCAAATCAACGTGTTATAAATCCTGAATATAACTATAATTTAAATTCATTCCCGGGAATTATTATAGAATTTAGTTCCGATAAAGATCCTTCAGTTAAAGATTTACAAGGATTTTTAGATTCACTTGAAACAAATGGTATAAACGGAACAAAAGTAAAAAGAGGTAAAACAGTTGTAGCCGGAGCAAGTGCAGGAACAGGACCTGCATACACCGCTGCTAAAGGCTTGGGCTCTAAATATGTCGATGAATTTATTCCGATTAGCGGCAGTATGAGAGCCGAGCAAATTGAAGGCGTAGATACATATGCATATGAATACGCATCATATAAAAACGGAAAACTTGCCCATTCAACAATGCAAAAAGTATGTGAACAAATGGGTATTCCTCAAAATTATTTTGTAGTTGAAAGTAAAGAAGAAAATGGCAAAATCGTTGAAAAAGTCAGCCACAATAACATGATAAGATTAATGTTCACCAAAGATAGTGACGGAGACGGAAATTGCGACTTCTTCCAAAAACATTTCGCAAAATATTACCAATAATAATTATCATATAATATAAACAAAAAGCAGATTAGGTTTTTTCTTAATCTGCTTTTTATATATGACAAATTTATTGATTTAATATAAACTTTAATTATGGGAAAGCAATTTAAAATATGTTCTAAATATAAACCGTCAGGAGACCAGCCAAAGGCAATAAAGCAGCTGACCGAAGGTCTTGAAAAAGGTTATGATGCACAGACTTTATTGGGTATTACAGGTTCAGGTAAAACATTTACAATTGCAAATGTCATAGAAAAAATGCAGAAGCAAACCCTTGTAATTGCACATAATAAAACTCTTGCTGCACAGCTTTACAATGAATTTAAAGAACTTTTTCCAAACAATGCGGTTGAGTATTTTATTTCATATTACGATTACTATCAGCCTGAAGCATATATTCCGAGAAGCGATACATATATTGAAAAATCCGCTTCCATAAATGATGAAATAGACCGTTTAAGACATAATACAACAAGAAGTCTGTATGAACGCAACGACGTTATTGTTGTTGCATCAGTAAGCTGTATATATGGCTTGGGACTGCCCGAAGAATATTTTAAGGGCGCACTGCAAATTAGTGTAGGCGATGAAATCGACAGAAATGCATTCCTGCGAGAGCTTGTAAAAATTCAATATAACAGAAATGATTTGGAACTTACACGTTCAACTTTCCGTCCCAGAGGCGACATTATTGAAATTATGCCTGCTTACGAAAAAATGATTACAAGAATATCCCTTTTTGGAGATGAGGTTGAAAAAATAACAAGGATTAATCCCGTATCGGGTGAAATTATTGAAAATGTTGATACAGCGGTTATATTCCCTGCAGTACACTACATATCAGGAGATACAGATAAAGAAGAGACGATAAAACTTATAAGACAGGAATTAAATAATCAGGTTAAAAAATTTGAATTTGAAAATAAGCTGATTGAAGCACAAAGAATTTCGCAGCGCACAAACTTTGATATTGAAATGATTAAAGAAATGGGCTACTGCAGCGGAATTGAAAACTATTCAAGGATAATAGAAAGACGCCCTGCAGGAAGTGCACCCGCTACACTTTTAGACTACTTTAACGATGATTTTCTTCTGATTATTGATGAATCCCATGTATCAATTCCGCAGCTAACTGCTATGTATAACGGTGATCAGGCAAGGAAAAATGTACTTGTGGATTATGGATTCAGGCTTCCAAGCGCAAAGGATAATCGTCCTTTAAAAATAGAAGAATTTTGGTCTAAAGTCGGGCAAAAAATATTTGTATCCGCAACACCGTCTGATTTTGAAAAATCAGTTTCAGACCAGCTTGTAGAGCAAATTATTAGGCCGACAGGTCTTGTTGATCCTGAAATTTTTGTTAAACCGACACAAAATCAAGTCGATGATCTGATAGAGGAAATAAAAAAAGTTACCGATAAAAAAGAGAGGGTGCTTGTTACGACTCTAACTAAAAAAATGGCTGAAGATTTGACTGATTACCTGCAGCAAATGGGAATAAAAGTAAGATATCTTCACAGTGAAATTGCTTCAATTGAACGTGTTGAGATATTAAGAGACTTAAGACTCGGATTATTTGATGTACTTATTGGTGTAAATCTTTTAAGAGAAGGTTTGGACATTCCCGAAGTTTCTCTTGTTGCAATTATGGATGCAGATAAAGAAGGTTTTTTACGTTCAGAAACCAGTCTTATTCAGACCATCGGACGTGCAGCAAGGAATGTATGTTCAAAAGTTATTATGTATGCGGATAAGATAACAGACAGTATGGATAGAGCCATTAAAGAAACTGAAAGAAGACGAAAAATTCAGCTGGCATATAATAAAGAGCATAATATCACACCAAAAACAATTAAAAAACCGATTGAAAATAATCTTCTTCAACTTGTTGCAAGCTATAGAAATATAGAAGATATTGTTGCGGAAGAAATGGTAGAAAATAACATTTCCAAAGAAGATTTACCGAAAGTACTGGATAATCTTGAGAAAGCCATGAAAAAAGCAGCCTCAATTCTTGATTTTGAAAGAGCTGCCGAAATTAGAAATCAGATTAAAAAGCTAAGAAATTTACCGTTTTAGTCATCTGAATTATCTGTTAGGTCTGTTTCTGCGTTTTAATCTGGCATCGTGAGCAGAATGAGTATGTTTTTCAATTTTTTCTTCTTTTTTTTCACGTTTAGCATTTGTTTTTTCTTCAAAATTGATTTGCGGTATAGCATCACCATATAAATCAGAAGAATATGAAAAAATAGAGAAAAAGGTTATAACAATAACAATACTCTTTAGGAATAATAAACTCCAGTGATCTCCAAGCATTTCGACAAGGAAATAATATAATACAAGAGTTACAGCACCAACAATAATAGCATACTGTATTAAATATGACAGAAATTGAACAATATAGTTTCCTGCACCCTTAAATACAATATCCAATTTCAAAGCATCAAGCAAATTGCCTCGTACACATGCCAAAACAGCAGGAATGAATATAAACGGGGACATTATTGATGCGGCAATAACATATATAATAATTGTAACGGTTAAATTTTCAAATTCTATCGTAATTAAATAATTATATAAAAAATAGCTTATTAAAAGACCGGGGAACATTGCAATTGTCACAAATATTCCTTTTATTAAAATTTCAAATATACTTGTTAACCCCGGAAAAAAAGGTGACAGATTATTGATATTTCTGTACATTGAAACAGCTGCAATTCCGGTAAATACAAAAAATAATGAAATAACCATTGACATTATATTTTGATCACTCATTACTTGAGGAATGTGATAGCCTTGATCTAATATGTAGAATAATACCCCCGAGAATATACCAATTTTCACAAACCACCAAGGGTCACTTGTTATATTTCTTATTGAATTAATTAATGAAGCCATATTGTTCCCCGTATTACAACTTATCTGTAAATTCTTCACCTCTAATAGAAGTAATAATTCTTGTTACTTCTTCATTATCCAGAGTTTCTTTTTCCAAAAGTTCTTTTGCTATAGCATCGAGTAAATCTCTATGCTCACTTAATAACTGTTTTGCAACAGCATATCTTTCATCAACTATCTTTTTAACTTCTCTATCTAATTCAGCTGCAAATTCTTCCGAGAAATCTCTTGTAGTTCCGAAATCACGTCCCATAAATACATGTTCTTGCGATTTACCATAAGTCATTGCGCCCATTCTATCGGACATTCCCCATCTGGAAACCATCTTTTTTGCAATTTCCGTTACTTTTTCCAAATCACTTGATGCACCTGTTGATATTTTATCCGCACCATAAACAATTTCTTCTGCAACTCTGCCGCCTAAAGTCATTGAAATTTGGTCTAATAGTTTTGCCTTACTTACGTGAACTTTATTATCCTCGGGTTTTGTCCATGTTATACCCAATGCATAACCTCTTGGAATAATAGTAACCTTATGCAATTCGTCACAGTTTTCAAGCAATTTCGCCAAAAGTGCGTGTCCTACTTCATGATATGAAGTAATTTCTTTATCTTCATCGGTCATTACTTTGCTTTTCTTTTCAATACCGGCAATAACTCTATCTATAGCATCATCTATTTCCGACATTGAAACCATTGTTTTATTTCTTCTTGCCGCAAGCAAAGCAGCTTCATTTAAAAGACTCTGTAAATCCGCACCCGTAAATCCAGGTGTTCTTTTTGCAAGAACTTTTAAATCCACATCTTTATCTAACGGTTTACCTTTGGCATGAACATTTAAAATAGCTTCTCTTCCTTTTACATCGGGTAAACTTACCATAATTTGTCTGTCGAATCTTCCCGGTCTTAATAATGCATTATCCAGAATGTCCGGTCTGTTTGTTGCTGCAAGAATTATTATATTTGTATTACCGTCAAAACCATCCATTTCAACAAGCAATTGGTTAAGAGTTTGTTCTCTTTCATCATGCCCGCCGCCGAGACCTGCACCTCTTTGTCTTCCGACTGCATCTATTTCATCTATAAATACAATGCAAGGCTGATGCTTTTTAGCTTGTTCAAATAAATCTCTGACTCTTGAAGCACCGACACCAACAAACATTTCTACGAAATCCGAACCGCTTATAGAGAAAAACGGAACACCTGCTTCTCCTGCAACTGCCTTTGCCATTAAAGTTTTACCTGTGCCGGGAGCACCTACAAGAAGTACTCCTTTAGGAATTTTTGCTCCGAGTTTTAAATATTTTTCTCCGTTTTTCAGGAAATCAACGAGTTCTTCAAGTTCTTGTCTTTCTTCATCAATACCGGCAACATCTTTAAATGTAATTTTAACCTTGCTGTCGAGCATCATTTTTGCTTTACTCTTTCCGAAAGAAAGCGCCTGAGAACCACCCGTTTGAATTATTTTTGCCAAAATAATAAAGAATATGATTATTAATAATATCGGCAGTGCCGTTCCCATCAACCCCATAGCGGAGGAGGATTCTCCGGATTTTTTATAATCTATATTTACATTGTTCTCCGTTAAAATTGAATTTAACGTACTGTCATTGGGTTGAATATTGACCTTATATCTTAAAGAAGCCGTTACTGCTTCTTTTCCGTTTATATTTGTTTTAATTCCATCATTGACAGGAGTTGCAAGGACTGTATCATTATCAATTACAACTTCTTTTATTTCCGCATTTTTAACTTTATTTATAAAATCGGTATATGTTAATGTTTCTGTTGAAGTATTAGGACCTGTCAACAACATTGAAGCAAGCGCCAAACCTAAAATAAATACTACCAGCCATATACCAAATGATTGATTTTTATTCATTGTTAATCCCTCTTAAACTATAAAAATGATTATATCATTATTTTATTCTTCCGTACATATCTTCATATCTGACTATATCATCTTCATTTATATAATCTCCTTTTTGAACCTCCAATATTTTCAAAGGTTCTTTTGTAAGATTTTGAAGTGAATGTTTTGCTTGCACCGGAATATCAATACTTTGACGTTTTTGAAGCACATGCATTTCTTCGTCCAAAATTACAGTTGCTTCTCCTTCCAAAACAACCCAATGTTCAGAACGATGATTATGTGATTGCAAAGACAATTTATGTCCGGGAGATACGGAAATAATTTTTGTAAGCCATCCATCCCCGCCGTTTAAACAGGTATAAAATCCCCAAGGACGGAAAACAGTTTTTCGCTGCTGCGTTGTGGTATCTTTTTTCTTTTTTAATTCTTTTACAAGTTTATTTATATCTGCAGCTCTTGATTTATCACAAACTAAAACTGCATCTTCCGTTTCTATAACAATTTTATTTTTCAAACCCGAAACTGCAACAAGTTCTTTTGAAGAATATACAAAAGAATCTTTTGTGTTTTCAGAAATGACATTTCCTTTTATTACATTATTTTTTGAATCTTTTTGTTCGTTTTCATATATAGCATGCCAAGAGCCATAGTCTTTCCAACCGCTTTTTAATTCTACAAATGCCAGATTATCAGATTTTTCAATTACTGCATAGTCTATTGAATTTTCCGGAAGCCTTTCATAAAAAGAATATTCTATCTTATTATTTTCATCAAACATATCTGCAGAAAAATCTTTAATTATTTCGGGAGCATATTTTTCAAAAGCCTTCACTAATACGGACATTTTAGAAACGTATATACCACTGTTCCAATAACAATTGCCATCAGATAATATATTTGTCATCTGATTTTGAGTCGGCTTCTCTATAAAATTTTTAACTGTTTTTATTTTTTTTGATTTTCTGTTTGTCTGAATATAGCCAAATCCGGTTTCCTGATAGGCAGGTTTAACTCCAAGCGCCACTATATAATCTTTTTGTGCGATTTTTTTAGCTTCTTCAAGTTCCTGTTCAAAAAGACTATAATTTTTAATAGTAAAATCGACAGGCAAAACAACAACTACTTCATCTTTGGTGCTTTTTAAATATGTCAAGGCAGAAGCAATCGCAGGCGCCGTATTCTTAGACATCGGCTCTGATATAATCAAAGGCTCTTTGCAAAACTTTTTCAACTGTAATTGAGTATCACTTAACTGTCTGATATTCGTAATCGTTAAAATATTCTTGTCCGTAGTTATTTTCTGCGCAAGCTTATATATATTCTGCAACATAGAATTATCACCATGCACTTTTAACAATGCTTTAGGATATAAATCTCTGGAGATAGGCCACAACCTTTCACCTGAACCACCTGCCAAAATAATACATTTCATTTGTCTGACTCCTAACTGCCGTCTTATATCTTATCATAAATTATTACGGTATTTTTAACAAAATGAAAAGTTATGTAAAGATACAAATATTTCTTAGACAAAATTTTTAAAAGCAGATATAATGTAGTAAGGAAGGTCATGCTTTTAAATCTAAAAGGGGATTGTTTGATGGGTATATCAACGGTAGACGAAATTGAAAATAAGGAATTTTCTCCAAAAGAAATCAGAGAAATGTTAGGTATTGATAATTCTCAAATTCAGGAACTCTGTAAAGTTGCAGATATTAAACTCAAAAGAAATGAGAGAGGTCTTACTTATTTTACAAAAGATGATGTAACAAGTTTAAAATCAGCTTCAGATTTAGAAAAAACAAAATATGTTACACAAGTTCCTTCAAGGAATGTTATTCATCAAGGTACTAATACAATTACAAACGGTTCTATCGTTCAATTAGTTGAGACATTAAGAAATATAGAAAAATCAATGACTGATAAAGTTTCTGCTGTTTTAGACGAGAAACTCGACGGTATGGATGATGTTGTTATGGAACTTATTCGTGTTAAAACCGAAAACGAAACAATGAGATTTAAAATCAATGAGTTAAATAAAGAAAATTACAGACTTAAGAAAGAAGTTAATTCATTCAAAAAAGTTCCGTTTGGCTTTTATGCAAAAACAACACCTGAAACAAATATGTTCTAAATAATTTCAATATGTTCAATTGAGTTATTTGACTCGTTCCAGCATAGTTGAAGATTATTTTCAAGATTATGATATTTTAATTGATTAGAAGATGCACATTTTATTGCATCTTCTAATTTTAATATCCTTTTATCTGCAAGATTTTTAACTATATCGCATAAAAGCATTGAACTTCCTGCAAAAACATTTTCGGAATTAACAAGCTTGCCGTTTTTATTATATATTGTCTGCCCTGCAAATACGGTTTCCGTTTTATCACTGTGAGCCAATGGCAGAGCATCACTTATCAACAAAATTTTATCCAAAGGTTTTATATTAAACGTAAGTTTTAATACATTATCATCTACATGCATAGAATCAGCTATTAGTTCCGAATATATTTTTTTGTTTAATAAAGCAGAAACAACGGTTGAATCCCCTCTATGGGTAAAAGAACCCATTGCATTATATAAATGCGTTACCTGATTAACTTTTGATAAATTTGAGCCTACACAATGTCCAGCCGAAACTTTTACACCTTTTTCCAAAAGATAATTCGTAAATTCATATTTATTATCTAATTCAGGTGCAATAGTTACTATTTTTATTATTTTATCTTCAATTTTTTGATATGTTTCTATATCTAAAGGAAGAATATATTTTTTTTGATGAATGCCCGATTTTTCAGGATTTATGAAGGGACCTTCCAGATGAATTCCTGCAATTTGTGCCATATCATTATTTTGAAGAGCTATAGCTTTTTTTATAAGAGCAATACGTCTTTTTATAACAGTTATATCATCTGTCATTATTGTAGGGAAATATGCTGTAACCCCAAAATCTGTTAATTTTTTTGATACAAATAATAGTTCTTCTACGGTACAATTCATAAAATTGTAGCCAAAAGCACCATGTATATGCTGTTCTACAAGACCGTCCGATATTATCATCTTTGCCTCAACGAAGTTATTGCTTCTTTAATACTATTGGATGAAAAAATATAATTACCTGCTACTAATGCATTTGCACCGTAATTTGTACAAATCTTCGCAGTTTCCTCGTTTATACCTCCATCAACTTCTATTATAATATCTTTTGAATATTTTCGTATTTCTTTTATTTTTTCTGCACAATTCTGCATAAATTTTTGCCCGCCGAAACCGGGTTCAACAGTCATTACTAATATTAAATCCAAATCATTGATATACGGTTTTATAACATCAGGTGATGTTTTAGGTTTAATAGAAAGGCCTGCCTTTATACCGCAATCCTTTATCATTTTTATAACATTTCCCGTATTATGCGAGGCAGATTCATAGTGAATCGTAATGTAGTCAGCACCTGCATTTGCAAAATCTTTAATGTATTTTTCAGGAGAATTTATCATCAAATGAACATCTAACGGAAGTTTAGAAACCTTGCGCAGTGATTTAACAACGGGCGCCCCTATTGTTATATTGGGAACAAAATGCCCATCCATAACATCAATATGAATCCAATCCGCACCGTTTTTTTCAAGGTTTTTTATTTCTTCTCCAAGTTTTGAAAAATCACTTGAAAGTATTGAAGGTGCAACTATAATATCAGTCATTTTGACCTTCTTTCCCTTTTCTTATTATTTTTAAAGCAGCAAGTGCAGCTTCTTTTTCGGCATCTCTTTTTGTTTTGGCAATACCTCTTGCAAGCTCTTTATTGTGATAATATACTCCTACTTCATATGTTTTATCGTGAGCTTTTCCCGTTTCATTTATTATTTTGTACTCAGGTAAATCTTTATTTTTTGCCTGTGTATATTCTTGAAGCATTTCTTTCGCATTATAATCTGTCATTACTTCATTTATATCAACATCCGAATACAATGAAACAACATATTTTTTTGCCATTTCAAAATTTGTTGATTTATATATCGCCCCCATGACCGCTTCCATAGCACAGGCAATTATTGATTCTTTTTCCCTTCCTCCGCACTTCTCTTCGTGTTTACCTATATATATGTATTTTGCAATATCTATTTTTGAAGAAAGATAATGAAGAAATTTATCACTAACAAGGCAGCTTCTGATTTTAGTCAGTTTGCCTTCGTCATAATCGGGAAATTTATCAAAAAGAAATTCGCTAACGGAAATTCTTAAAATTGAATCACCCAGAAATTCCAGTCTTTCATAGTCTTTTCCGTTTGTTATATTTTGTTCTGAATTATATGAACGATGAGTTAATGCCTCATTCATTAACTCATCATCTAAATTTTTTATATTTAACTTTTTATAAAAGTTTTTTAATTCTTTTTTTCTAGCTGCAGATAACATTAAATAGTTTCCCGATAAAATCTGTAATAACAGGCAGAGTCAAACCCGATAATATAAAATACTTAATATAGTAATATGCAACCGGAACAGAAAATAAA
The DNA here is from genome assembly GCA_016282705.1 of Candidatus Gastranaerophilales bacterium. Lineage (GTDB taxonomy): Bacteria > Cyanobacteriota > Vampirovibrionia > Gastranaerophilales > Gastranaerophilaceae > Avigastranaerophilus. The sequence goes on from JAEELO010000049.1 coordinate 81,837, forward strand.
TAACTATCTGCCCTATCTAAAAATCCGCCGTGACCCGGGAGGGAATGCCCTGAATCTTTAACACCGGCATCACGTTTTATAAGGGATTCCGATAAATCACCAAGTTGAGCCATAACCGTAACAATTAAGGCAAGTACAAACGAGTGATATATGGAAATTCCGATTAGTTTCCCAATAATTAACCCTGTTACTACCGAACAAACTAATCCTGCGACAGCACCCTCTATTGTTTTCTTCGGACTTATAACAGGCGATAGCTTATGCTTCCCGAAATTTACACCAAAATAATATGCTGCAATATCAGTTACCAATATTACAAAAAATATAAATAATAAGAAGTATAATCCCTGACAAAAAGACCATTTATATAATGTAACTTTAGGCCCCATATGCCTTATCAAGCAAATATGGCAAGGCATCCAAGCAATAAGAAAACCTAAAATCGTAGTTGCTACATTTGCAATATAAGGCTGTCTGCCTCTGAATAATACAGCTAAAAAAGCGCCAATCGTACCTACTAATAGTACTATAGGAATTAAATTATGATATCCGCTGGCGGAAATTAAAATCATAGCTATTGAGATTATTAATATTACTTTAAAAAACGGCAAGAATCCCTTATTTTTTAAAATATCAACATACTCTTTAGAAGCTATAATTATAAAAACCAACAGTAATGCCAAAAGCCATATACTTCCGGCCAAAATGCAAGAAAATACGATAGCTCCCATTACAAAGCCTGTTATAATTCGATTTTTAACTATAGAATCAAGAACAGCCACTATACGGTCAAAACCTCTTTTTCCTTTTCAGCGGAATGTTCATCAGCTATTTTGCTGTATTTGTCTGTTAATTTTTGAATTTTATCCTGATTGTCTTTTACTGTATCTTCTGAAAGATTTTCAGCTTTTTCCAGTTTTTTAAGTTCATCAGTCATATCACGTCTGATATTACGTATAGCAACTTTTGTATCTTCACAAACTTTTTTTACGTCTTTGCATATTTCTTTTCTTTTATCGGATGTCAAAGGCGGGAAAGCAAGTCTTATTACTATACCATCAGAGTTTGGATTTATACCTAAATCTGCTTTTATAATTGCTTTTTCAACATCTTTTAAAATTGTTTTATCAAAAGGAGCAATAACAAGAGTTGTACCATCCTGTACACTTACTTGTGACAGTTGTCTTAACGGAGTCGGTGTTCCGTAATATTCAACTAAAACCTTATCTAAAATCATAGGGTTTGCTCTGCCCGTTCTGATGGATGCAAATTCTTTCTTCATTTGAGCAATAGCCTTTTCCATTTTTTCCGTACCTGTTGAAAAAATTACTTCAACTGTCATTTTAACCTCCTACATATGTTCCTGTATTTTCACCTTTTAAAATCTTAATAATACTTCCTTTTGCCGCAAAATCAAATACTACAATAGGAATTGAATTTTGTTTACATAAAGCGCAAGAAGCGGTATCCATAACCTTTAAGCCTTTAACTATAATGTCATCGTATGTTATAGTGTTATATTTTTTAGCATTAGGATTGGTTCTGGGATCATCCGAATATACACCGTCAACTCCGTTTTTAGCCATCAACATAGCCTGAGCGCCTATTTCAGAAGCTCTTAATGCGGCAGCCGTATCTGTTGTAAAGAATGGATTACCTGTTCCTGCCGCAAAAATAACGACTCTTGATTTTTCGAGATGTCGTATTGCTTTAAATCTGATATAAGGCTCAGCTATTTTGTTCATGTCTATAGCTGTTTGAACTCGGCATGGAACATCTATTTTTCTTAATGCGCTCTGAAGTGCAATTGCGTTCATAACAGTAGCAAGCATACCTATATAATCGCCTGTTGCTTGATCCATCCCATATTTTGCGGAATTTTTAACACCGCGGAATATATTTCCGCCGCCGACAACAATTGCAATTTCAGCACCTGCATTATACGCATCTTTAATTTCATCAGCAATCATTTCCAAAGGAATGTGGTCAATACCAAACTCTTGACTACCCATAAGTGCTTCACCGCTGAGTTTTAGCAGTATTCTTTTATATTTCAATTCTTCTTTCATTTCTACCCGTCAAAAAAACTAATAAACAATATAATAATTATACTCTAAACTGTATCGAATTGAACACATTGTAAAGTATTTTATGTTAATTGTTTCTTTGATATGAGTAAAAAACGATTTAATTATAAAAATCAAATCGTTTTTTATTATTTTTTAATTCAAAATAATATATTCTATGCAATTTTCTTATTAATAATTGCCAAAAGTTCTTCTTTAGAACGAAGTCCTCTGAATTGATTTACATACTCGCCGTCTTTAAACAATACGAAAGAAGGAAAAGCTTGTATTGAATATTTAGTAACCAGCATAGGATTGTCATCGCCATTTACATCACCAATCCATACATTTTGTTTTGTAAGTTCTTCAAGTATCGGTTTTTGTTTATTGCAATACCCACACCAAGGTGCAGTAAAAACAACAAGTTGTATTCCTTTTTTTATCATAGAATTAAAATTTTTCTCAGTTAATTTATTTATCATATATTTCTCCCTTTTTAATAAGAATAAAAAGAGACATAAAAAATATCATCATACAATTATATATATTAAAGACTCATTTTCTGATAACTAATCGTTCTAATTTTCTTACAAATCTTGTAGGTTTATTTTCTTTATCTTTTGTTATTGAATCTACCAGAATAGTTTTTGCTCCGAGCAATTTACCTGCCAGAATATCGGTTAAAGGTCTGTCTCCAACAACAACCGCCGCTTCAGGCAATACATTTACCGAACGTAAAAATTCACGCATAACTTTCGGAGACGGTTTATTAGCATGAGATATTACGGGAAAAGTTGATTGTGCCTGTACTTTTTCTATATACTCTTTATTTTTATTATTACTTATAATTGCAACAACAAAATTCTGTTTTAATTCTTCCAATAATAGTTTTACTTTATCAGGATATTCACCTGACTTTGAAGGCATAACAGTACTATCCAAATCAAACAGAACCGCATTAATGCCTTGTGATTTTAATTCTTTAAAATCAATATCAAATAGTGAAACTAAATTATAATCAGGCTTTAATATCATCTTAAATTTTTTACTCCGATTGTTCTTGCAAGACCATACGAACTATTTTGAGGATTTTTAGAAAATTCCAACCAGCTTATATCATTTGTATTTGAAAGTTCTCTTTCTTCACCTGCTTTATCATCAATAATTTTTACAACCTTTGTTCTAAAGCACTCATTTGGCGTTATTATTTCTATTTCATCATTAAGATGAAATTTATTTTTTGTAAGAACTTTATACATATTATCCTTTTGTTCCATAAAGACACACAAGCAATCCGCACCTGCAAGTCCTTTTGAAATATCATAACTGTAGCCTTCACTATCAGGTTTCATCAAATAAAATCCGGTAGTATAACCTCTGTTCCCGATTTTAATTATTTCATTATAATTAGCTTCTTCATCAATTTTTCCGGTACTTAAATAATCATCAATTGCTTTTCTGTATGCTTTAGCAACGGCAGAAACATAATATAAACTTTTTGTTCTGCCCTCTATCTTAAAAGAATCAATACCGATATCTATAAGCTGAGGTATGTAATTAATTAAAGCCAAATCTTTTGGGCTTAGGATATGAGTACCTCTTCCGTTTTCTTCAATATCAAAATATTCGCCTTCTCTGGTTTCTTCCACAAGCTTATAACTCCATCTGCAAGATTGAGAGCAATTTCCATGGTTTGCCTTTCTCTCACCCTTCGTCATATAGTCACTTATAAGACATCTGCCCGAAAAGGAAACACACTGAGCACCATGAACAAATACTTCAAGTTCCATTTCCGGCACTTTTTCTTTTATTTCGGCAATTTGTTCAAGCGACAAATCTCTTGACAGAACAACTCTGACAGCACCTAAATCCTGCCAAAAACGAACTGCTTCATAATTAAGAATGTTTGTTTGAGTACTAACATGTAAAGGAATTTTAGGCATATATTTTTTTATGACATTATATACTCCGAAATCCGAAAACAATATAGCATCCGGGTTTGCATCATTTACACGTTCAGCAATTCCTATCATTTCTTTTATATCGTTATTATATGCAAAAATATTCAAAGTAAGATAAACTTTTTTACCCATTGAATGAGCAAGACTAATACAGTCTTTTAAGTTATCAATTGTAATAAGTTCACCTTTTCGCATTGCACGCAAACTGAAATCAACCATTCCTAAATACACGGCATCAGCACCATAATGGATTGCATAATCAAGTTTTTCTTTACTGCCTGCAGGTAAAAGTAATTCTGGTCTTTTTAAATTTTTATTCATAATTAAATTGTACTACAAAGTTATTTGAATATAACTTTTTCCCCGTTAACATATATTTCATCAGTGAATTTAAAATTCTGACGCAAAAAGGAATATGATTTTAAATCTATTTTAAAAGAATTTTCATCAGATAAAGGCGTATTTATATAATTATCCTTTAATGAATCTTTATATGCATAAAGTAAATCTTTTTCATCCGAATATATAAGTTTATAATTATCCAGTTTTTTCATATAGTCATTAACAAGTGCATCAGCAGGTATTATTACCAATTCCGGATTATCTTCCAATATTTTATAGCCGTCATTTTTTACATTTAAAAAGTCATCCAGTAAGTCTTTTGTTTCTTTGTAATAGACTTCTTCATATCTGCCGTCCATATAAATCAGATTATCGGGAAATCTTTTGTATGCCAGATAACTTCCGTAATCAAACGGAGCAACTATTTTCCCCGTCAAACTGTTTCGTGCTATAAAATCCGTCACTTTAACCGGCTGCTGAGACATATAGTTATATACATATGGCATTCTAAAATATGTAATCAAGGAGATTACAAATATTAGAAATAATAAGATTACACCGCATTGCTTTTTCTTTGTATAATTCAATAATTTTTCGGGCAAGAATTTATTAATAAATAACAAAAAGTCTTCATACAAAAAACTCATTGCCGCAATAACAAAAAACGGAGTATTTTTCACATATCTGAAAGACAGATATGCACATACAACAAGTACTATATATTTTGTATAATCATTTTTTATTTTTTTCACCGAAAGTAAAAGAACTATAATATTAAGAATATAAAATATTTTAAATTGCAGCATAAATGTTACTGCAGGATGATAAAACGGGCTAATCCATTCGGTAACAAAAGGTCTTTGCATTGTTACGGCCATAAAAATAAACTTTATATAATCAACTCCGTAAGGATTAATAAACATAACGGCAAAACATAATAAGAGTGTAATTATATATTGCTTATACGATTTTTTATTTAAACATTGACCTGTCGCATATAAAATTAATAAACCTAAACCTGATACACAGCCGCCATGACAGTTGCACCAAATAAGCATTATTAAAGGTAAAACAATCAGAGGTTTATAAATATCTTTTTTTCTTGATATTTCAAGAACATAAAGAAAAATTGTAAAAAACAAAAAAGTAAAAAAATGACATCTTAAGCCGGATTGATACAATGTCGGCACGGAAAACAAAGCAAAACTAAAGAATAGTATATTAAATAAATAATTATTTTCGGTTATTTGGAGTTTAATAATCCTAAAAATAAAAAAGAAAATAAGAAAAACAATTAATGCACGGAAAAATAATATTCCGTCAAACCCTATATTATTCTGTATAAAAGAAAATATAACACCCGAACCCCATTCGTGATCAATCCAAGTGTGAGTTTGAGTATACGAAAAAGAATCGTGCTTTAATATATGACCAAGTTCTATAAAAGCATTACCTTGCAGCAGTCTTGCCCAATAATCCATATCGATTGTGTTATTAATAAGAGCTTGAATGTATATAACCGCATACAATAATAAATAAAATATACCTGATTCCGCTTTTTTAATTATTTCTTTCATAAAAACATCTTACATTTAAATAAACCTTTAGTCCTAATATTAAGAAACGTAAAGCACCCAAATGCTTTATTTTCGGGATTTTTTACTTTTTTAAAAAAAATATTAAATAAAAAACTAAAGTTTAAAAAAATAATGTCGATGAATAATCATGTCAAGGGCGAAAGCCCCATAAAACCTCCCTCCCCAAAAGTCTAGTAGCCGCCTTTAATGACGGCTTTTTTTTGCGCATTTTTATATAATTTACACAAATATTAAGTTTTGTAACGTAATAATATATACTGTTCTAATGCAGTATATATTTGCTATTTGGAACTATTTTAAAAAATAGTATTTAAAATGTATATACTTTTTA
>JAEELO010000005.1 GCA_016282705.1 Candidatus Gastranaerophilales bacterium
CAATAATACAATCGTAACTTCAACAGATACTCAAGGTAATGCTATTGCTTGGGCTTCTGCAGGCGGATGCGGATTTAAAGGTGCAAGAAAAGGCACACCGTTCGCAGCACAATCAGCTGCAGAAAAAGTTGCAAAGCAATCAATCGACCAAGGTATGAAAAAGGTTGAAGTTTATATTAAAGGACCCGGTTCAGGCAGAGAAACAGCTATAAGAGCTATTCAAGCAGCCGGTCTTGAAATCACATTAATTAAGGACGTTACGCCAATCCCTCATAATGGCTGCCGTCCACCAAAAAGACGTAGAGTATAACAAATAATAACGTAAGGAGTCATAAATTGGCTAAGTATACAGGACCATCAAATAAATTATATCGTAACTACGGAGTTACTGATTTATCAAACAGAAAGTTGGTTTCTTCATTAAGACAAAATGCTTCTGGTCAGCATGGCGCAGCAAGAAAAAAACTTTCAGAATATGCTATTCACTTAAATGAAAAGCAAAAAATTCGTTTAACATATCTTGTAAGCGAAAAACAATTCGTAAGATATTATAACGAAGCAAGCAGAAGAAAAGGTGTTACAGGCACTATTCTTTTACAGTTATTAGAGTCAAGATTGGATAACATTGTTTTCAGAACAGGTTATGCAATTTCAAGAAAACAAGCAAGACAAATTGTAAACCATGGACATGTTCTTGTTAACGGAAAAAGAGTAGATATACCTTCTTATCTTGTAAAACCGGGAGATGTTATCACGTTTAGAGCAGGAAGTTCTGATTTTATTAAATCAGTTAAAGAATCAATTGATTTAGCATTAGCTCCGGCTTGGATAACAATCGATAAAGATGCTGATAAAGTAACTTTTGACAGAATCCCCGAAAGAGAAGAATTAGATCCGGAACTTAAAGAACAGCTTGTAATTGAGTATTATTCTAAATAATTGTAGGAGATAAATTATAATGGAATTGAAAATTAAATGCATAAATACAACAACCAGTTCAGATGGTTCACAATACGGTAAATTCGTAGTTGAACCGTTAGAAAAGGGTTTTGGTACAACGATAGGTAACGCTTTAAGAAGAGTTTTATTATCTTCATTAGAAGGCGCAGCTGCTACATCTATAAGAATTGAAGGTATTACACATGAATATACTTCAATTCCGGGAATTGTTGAAGATGCAATCGATATTATGTTGAATTTAAAAGGTTTAACAATTAAAACAGAAGACAAAGATCCTCAACATTTGAGATTAGATATAGACAGACCGGGACCTGTTCTTGCAAGTGACTTACAGTTACCTGCAGGTGTTAAAGTTGTAAACCCTGACTGGTTAATATGTACAATTTCAGAAGGCGGAAGCATTTCTGCAGATATTACTGTTGAAACAGGTAAAGGTTACAGAACAGTTGATGTTTTGAAAGATAATAAAGGTAATCTTCCTATAGATTTATTACCGATTGATGCATCTTTCATGCCTATCAAGAGAGTAAGCTACAATGTTGAGAACACACGTGTTGGTGATTCTATTGACTTTGATAAATTAACTCTTGAAATCTGGTCAAACGGAAGTATTGATGTTAGCAGTGCATTAAGCCAAGCAGCTAATTTATTAATTGAACACTTTATGCAAATAGCTTCTATAACAGGTCAACCGGCAGTATTACCGAGTCAGCATGTTATTGAAGATGTTGAAGAAGAACCGGAAGCACCAAGTATTTCGATTGAAGATTTGGAATTATCGGTTAGAGCTTATAATTGCTTAAAAAGAGCTAGCATTAATTCTTTAGCTGAATTATTAAAGAAATCAGAACATGATTTATTGAGTATTAAAAACTTCGGTAAAAAATCTTCTGATGAAGTTATTGAAAAATTACATCAGGTTGGATTGGAACTTCAACCAAATCCTGAAGGTGTAGAGTTAGAAGAAGTATAATTACAAAAGGATAGATAAAATGAGACACCAATGCAATAGAAACAGACTGTCCAGACCTCAAGACCAAAGAAAGGCATTATTAAGATCTTTGGCTACTGAGTTATTCTTACATGGTGAAATCGAAACAACATTATCTAAAGCAAAAGCATTAAAACCTTATGCTGAAGAAATTATCACTCTTGCAAAAAGAGGCGACTTACATGCAAGAAGACAGGCTGCAAAGTTTATCTTCAATGTTGAAACATCGAAGTATGTAAACAGAGAAACAGGAGAACTTTTTGATGAACCTCAAAAAGTAAAAGCAGAAGACGGTAAAATGAAATTAGACAAAAAAGTTATACCTCAAACTGTTTTAAGAAAATTATTCTCCGAAATAGGAAAACAATATGAAGGCAGAAACGGTGGTTATACAAGAATATACCACTTACCTCCGAGAAGAGGCGATGCTGCAGAAATGGCTTTAATTCAGTTAGTATAATGCAAAGATATTTACTTGAATTAGAGTATATCGGTGATGACTTCGCAGGAAGTCAAAAACAACCAAAAAAAATGCCTAACAGTAATAAGCCTGTAGTAACAATACAGGATGAACTGGAAAAAGCAATCAGTACATTGACAAAAACAAAAACCAAAACAATATTCTCGGGACGAACCGATGCCGGTGTTCACGCTAAAGGGCAGACTGCCCATTTTGAAACAGAGCTGGAACTTAATCCGAGTAAGTTCATTAATTCATTAAACGGTATTCTTCCAAATACAATAAGCGTTAAAGAGTTAAGAAAGGTCGAGAAAACATTCCATGCACAGAAGAGTGCAAAGGCAAGATATTACAGATATACTATCGTGAACAGAGCACAGAGAAGTGCGTGGGATGCACATTGTTTATTAGTCAGATATCCTCTTAATGTAGAGAGAATGAATGAAGCCTTATCTTATTTAAAAGGAGAACACGATTTTACTTCATTTAAAAAGGTAAGGACTTCAAATCCGGCTAAAATATGCAATATGTATGAAGCGAAAGCTGTTAAAGACGGTGATTATATTTATATAGATTTTATTGCAGACAGGTTTTTGTACAATATGATCAGATCGATCGTCGGAACTCTCCTATTGATAGAAAGAAAATCTTTAGCCCCCCAAACACTTAGAGATATTCTTGAAGCAAGGGATAAAACAAAAGCAGGTTCGACCATAAGCCCGGAGGGCTTAACATTAATAAAAGTAATATACAATGATATAAATGGAGAAAGCTTATGAAAACTTATTCAGCTAAACCTCTTGAAGTAGAAAGAAAATGGTATCTGTTAGATGCTGAAGGTCAAACTTTAGGTAAATTAGCAGTATTAGCCGCAAATCTTTTAAGAGGAAAGCACAAACCACAATATACTCCTAACGTAGATACAGGTGATTTTGTTATCATTATCAATGCTGAAAAAATTTGCGTTACAGGTAAAAAAGAAACAGATAAAAAGTATTATCACCATACCGGTTTTCCGGGCGGATTAAAAATTGCATCTTTCAAAGAATTAATGGAAAAAGATGCAACGTTAGCACTTGAAAAAGCTATTAAAGGTATGTTACCTCATAATACTTTAGGTCAGGAACAATTTAATAAATTAAAAATATATGCAGGAAGCGAACATCCTCATGCAGCTCAAAAACCTGTTGTATATAACGAAAGCGAGGCTAAATAATGGCAGATAAAGAAATTATGGCAACAGGCAGAAGAAAAACAGCTATTGCAGTTGTTAAGCTTGTAAAAGGAAAAGGCAGAGTTTTCGTTAACGGAAAGACATTTGCTGATTACTTCGGTAACAGAGCAGCATTAGAAATGATGGTATTCAGACCTTTAGCTTTAACAGATAATCAAGAAAAATTTGATGTTAGAGTTAAAGCTGTAGGCGGCGGTGTAAGCGCTCAAGCAGGTGCTATCAGACACGGTATTTCCAGAGCATTATTAAAAATGAACGAAGACTATAAATCTGTATTAAAAACAGAAGGTCTTTTAACAAGAGATGCACGTGTTAAAGAACGTAAAAAATACGGACGTAAGAGAGCTAGAAAAAGATTCCAATTCTCAAAACGTTAATATTCAAAACATTTACAAAAGAACTCCCGATTGGGAGTTCTTTTGTATTATAATTTGTTATTTACACCATATCCGAAAAGAGCAAAATCATATTTTATAGGGTCTTTATTATCCAGTTTTCTTAAATTTTTTGTTATTTCCATAACACTTTCATAGCCGTTATCTTTTCGTGTAAGAAGTCCTAATTTACGGCTTATTTTTGCTACGTGTGTATCTAACGGGATTAATAATTCGGATTTCGGTATAAAATTCCAAATACCTATATCCACATCACTTTTTCTGACAAACCATCTGAGCATCATATTTAACCTTTTTAATGCGCTTTTTTTGGCCGGATTAGGCAAAAGATGATAAAAACCTTTTGTTACGGGCAAATCAACTCTTGCATAAAAGTAATCAACTATTCCTTGAAACATTTGCCAAATATCATGATTTTGTTCATATGAATATTTAAATAAACTTTCTATACTTTCGTTTTTCGAATAGAGATTGTTTAATATTTTCAAAATCATTATTAAATCGCAATCTTTTGAAAATCTGTAATCACAATGTTTTATATTATTATGTTTGTAATCAAAGTTTTTTATGTATTCACAGGGTTGATTTTCCATTAAATTAAAAATATGATTTAATTTTTCAATAAATACTTCACGTTTACCGTATGCAAACATAGCGGCAATAAAACCGGCAATTTCTATATCTGATTTATTATTGTATTTGTGAACGAATTGAACGGGATCATCTTTTATAAAATCTATAGTTTCATACTGCTCAATGTATTTATCAAGTTGTGTTTTAAGCATTATCTTAATTCCTTAAAGTATTCTTTTAAAAGATTGGTACATTCATCTTCAAGAATACCGCCCTTTATATTAATATCAGATTTCATTATCTTCTTCATGTTTGAATTTGAACCAAAGGCTCCGTTTATAATATCATAAGCTCCAAAATATACATTTTGAATTCTGGCTTGGATTATTGCGCTTGCGCACATAGGACATGGTTCAAGAGTAACATATATATCACATTCATTAAGCCGCCATTTTTTTAGTTTTTTATTTGCTTCATCAATAGCAAGTATTTCAGCATGTGCGATTGTTCTGTTCTCTCTTTCTCTTCTGTTTGCAGCACAAGCAATTATTTGATTTTCAAATACAATAACGGTACCAATCGGTATATCATTTTCAGATGTTTTTGCAATTTCAATAGCTTTTTCCATAAAGTCAATGTTCATTATTATTTTCCTTTGATAAAGGTAGAATAACTTTTATAGAAAAAATATTTTCAGGTTTTGATTTTATATGAACCGAACCCTGCATTGCTTCTACAAGACCTTTAACTATATATAATCCTAAGCCTGTGCCTCTTGTAGTTCTTGTTGTTTTATCATCTATTCTTATAAATTTATCAAAAAGAGTATCCAAAATTTCTTTTTGTATGTAATCAGCTTGGTTTTCAACTTTTATGTATGCAAAATCATCATCGTGTTTTGCTTCTATTTTTATCGGAGTATCCGGATATGCATATTTATTTGCATTACTTATAAGGTTAATCATAACCTGTTCAAGCCTGTCTTTATCAGCTTGAATATGCGGAAAATCGTATGGTATATCAGTTTCTACTTCTCTTGTTTCTATATTTTTTACTGAGTATATAGATGCTTCAACGATATTTAAAAGATTAACAGGTTCAAGATTTATATTTAATTTTGCGCCTTCAATATCCGGAATAACGAGCAAGTCTTCAATCATTCTTGAAAGACGCTCGGATTGCTGTTTTATTATTAATAATGATTTATGTTTTGTTTCTTCATCTATTTCAATATCGGTTCTTAAAAGACGTGATGTATAACCTCTAATGCTTGTTAAAGGAGTTCTAAGTTCGTGGCTTACCGTATCTACAAGATTAGAACGGAAGCTGTCTAATTGTTTAAGTTCTTTATTTTTTTCTTGAAGTTTAATATAAGCCGAATTAATTTCGTTAATCATTAAATTAAATTCATCTGCAAGAAATATAATTTCTCTCGGAGTTGAAATATTTGTTAAAAGGCTTATTCTACGGTTATAATTACCCTTTGAAACTGCAATAATACCTTTTAATAATTGTCTCATATTAAGATAAAGATAATAACTGTATGCCAAAGTAAGCATTAAAGTAACCATTGCGGCAACAAGAAATGCTGCTAAAATTTTTAATCTGGCTTTATTAATTGTTGATTTTGCAAGTTGTTCCGATGTATTAACTATAATAATTAAGTTAACATCATCCATTTTTAAATAAACTCTCGGTTGGTTTTTAATTTCATCAAATCTTGTTGCAATATTGTTTACAAGATTGACAGGAAGCTGCTTTACACATTGTTGAAAATCTTCTTCATCATAATTGTGAGAAAATATTAATTTCCCTGTTCTATCAACGACATATATTCGTCTGTCCTGCTCTTCCCTTATATTTTCAATAATGTTATTTTTAATGACATCAGGATTGATTTCGGCTTTAAGATATTTATCATCATGAATTTTTTCTGTCATCCATAACCTGTTTGCTTCAGAGTCATATACAACTTTATCTTCCGTATTAAAATCAGGATTTTCTGAAAGTCTTATTATGTCAAAATCTTTAAAAATATCGGAATTAATGGTTAAATCTTTTAAATATAAGTCCTGCTGTTCTTCATCAGGCATATGTTTAAGAGAGATTATAATTTCATTTAGCCTGTTAACATCAGAATTAATAACGGCTGAAATGTTATTTTCAATAATTCCTGCAAGCATATCTGCGGAAGCATGCAATTCTTGTCTAATTGAATGCTGGCTGACATTGTTAATGATAAACCATGAAATAACGGACGGAAATAAAACACCGATTAGTGAAATTATGATAATTTGTTCAACAATTTTTAGTCTTTTGAATTTCATTTGATTAATCGTCCGTATTTTCGCCCATAGGTGTTAATTTATAACCTACATTTGTAACTGTTTGAAGATAATCAGGCATTTTAGGATTTTCTTCAATTTTTTGTCTTAGTCCGCCTACGTGAACTCTTAACATTCTAACATCATCATCGGAGTTATAACCCCATACTTCGTTAAGAAGAGTAGCAAGGTTTACGGCATTATTAAAATGCTGCATAAGGCAATATAAAATTTCAAATTCGGTAGGAGTTAGTTTTATACGTTTTCCTTTAATTTCAGTTTCAAGAGAATCGGGAAATATTTCTATATCGCCGATTTTTAAGATTTCCTGTTTCTCCGAATGTTTTTCAGGTGTACGATTTCTTCTTACCAATGCTCTTACACGCAACAGTACTTCTTGAATATCAAAAGGCTTAACAATATAATCATCAGCACCGGAGTCAAAACCTTGAGTTTTATCGTTAATTGTACCTTTTGCAGTAAGCATTAAGATGGGCAAATTTGGTTTTGCGTTTCGAATATGCTTACATACTTCAAACCCGTTCATTTTAGGCATCATGACATCCAAAAGAATTAAATCATAGCTGTTTGTTATTGCCTTTTGAAGAGCTTCTTCTCCGTCTTTTGCCGTATCAACAACATATCCGCTGTGAGAAAGGTCAAATTCCAAAAGCTCTCTGATTTCATTATCATCATCTGCAATTAAAAGTTTCTGCACACATTAACTCCTTCTTACAGATTATTATTGCATATTTATGCTGTTTATACAATGATTGACTTACTTTTCTTCGCTGTCGCTCTTTACGGTTTTCGGTTACTTCGGGTTCGCTCACTTCGTTCGACTACACCCTACGGAAAACAAAACAGAAAATTCCTTTACGAAAACCTGTCATTCGCTTCGCTTCGCTGTCGCTCTTTACGGTTTTCGGTTACTTCGGGTTCGCTCACTTCGTTCGACTACACCCTACGGAATTTTCTGAATTATTAATTTTTTGTTTATTTTTTTAAGAAAGTTGAAAAACGGTGTTA
>JAEELO010000050.1 GCA_016282705.1 Candidatus Gastranaerophilales bacterium
ACCATTGCAGCCATTCTTCTCACTCTGTTTATATAATTTATTCTTTCATCCCTGCTTATAACACCTCTTGCATCCAATAAATTGAATGTATGAGAGCATTTTAAAACATAATCATATGCCGGAAGTACTATATTTGCTTCCACGCAAGATTCGACTTCCGCCTGAAACAAATCAAACATTTTGAATAATCTTTCAGCACTTGAATATTCAAAATTATATTTTGATTGTTCAATTTCATTCTGGAGATATATTTCTCCGTATTTTAATTCTTTATTCCACATAACATCAAATACGGAATCAACATTTTGTAAATACATAGCAATACGTTCAAGACCGTATGTAATTTCTAAAGCAACCGGTTTGATTTCCAAACCGCCTACCTGCTGGAAATATGTAAATTGAGTTATTTCCATGCCGTCAAGCCAAACTTCCCAACCTACACCTGCCGCACCTAATGTTGGAGATTCCCAGTTATCTTCAACAAAACGAACATCGTGTTTTGTTAAATCTATACCCATTGCCTCCAGACTCTTTAAATACAGCTCCTGAGAATTTTTAGGAGACGGCTTCAATATAACCTGATATTGAAAATAATGTCCTAATCTGTTAGGATTTTCACCGTATCTTGCATCAGTAGGACGTCTGCATGGTTCTACCATTGCAGTATTCCATGGCTCAGGGCCCAAGGAACGAAGGAAAGTTGCAGGATTCATTGTACTTGCCCCTTTTTCTATATCATAGGGCTGTTGTATTATACAACCATAGTCTGACCAATATTTTGACAGATTTAATATTAATTCTTGAAATGTTAAACCCACGATTTATTCCCTCTTTGTCTCAGCTATAACATTGTATCTTAAACATGTTTTTTTGAAAAACAACAATTGTTTTATAAACACTTAAATTATTATCGTTTTTAATTAAATTTTTATAATTTTCTAAAAAAAATTTAAATATAATCAGAAAAAAGCATTATAAAAATAATCTTTTTGAGCATCATAATACATTTTTTCTTTCTTTTTTATTAAAAAATTATCTATTAAGTTTTATTAATCTTTTCACGTTTCCCAATTAAAAAATATTTTTACGTACATTATATGAATGTAAAAAACCATAAAGGCAAAAGGAATGAAGATATCTCCGATTAATATAAACACATATACAAAACAAATTAAAACACAGGAAAAAGAAACAACCACCAATAAATATATTTCTCAAAATCTTTATGTGCCGTCATTATATTCTCTGAGCTTTTGCGGCGGAAAAAGCATGGACTTAAAACAAACAATGCTTGCATTAAAAGATGAAGATTATCCGAAAAATTCGGGAGGAATAAAAGCATTAATAGAAAAAACATTAGCTGAAGGTAATCCTGAAAACAAAACCCTTATAGATATTCACAGAGAATATTATAAAGAATTGAAACATTGTAATACCTTAGACGAAGCAAAAAAAGCATATCCGGAATTTAAAGATGTTATAGCAGAAAACGAATGTGATACTAAATTTATAAAAGAGGTTAAAAACGGCAGTGTAAGAGGTTTTGACAGAGATAAGGATGTTTCGTTGCAGCTTCTTCAATTATACTGGGGAGAAGGTTTTTCTCTTGATACTTTAAGAAAGAATTATGCCGATAAAGATTTTTTAGGTACTTTTAGAACATTAAATATCCCGAGAACGACCAACCAATACGGTTTATATCTTAAACTTTCCGATAAAAATTATAATGCCCGTTATACGCAGGCAATATCCGAAAGAATAAAAGATATTGAAAGAAAACATATTGAAGCTCATAGGAATTACTATACGGGCAATCCTGAAAAACTTCATGAAATGACAAATGAAGACAGAAAGTTTTTCAAAGAACATCCAAAAGAAAAAGATATTATGTCTATTGTTATGCTCAGAGCTTGGAAATATCCTGAAGCACAGATAATAAGACAAAGTATGTCAGAAACTTTATTAAAAGCAACATCAAATAAAGAAGCATTTGAAGAAAGTTTAGAACCGCTATCACCTGTAAATAAAGCATTTAAATTGTTCTGGCTGGATAATGACTGGGCGAAATCAATACTTTCTGTATGTATAAGAAAATCATGGTATGAACAGAACGGTAACAAACAAGATACAAATATAAAATCCGTAAACTATGTACCTACACAAGTCAGAGGTAAAATAATTGCGTATGCTAATGATAAGCATTTGAATATAGATAAATACATTGATATTCCGTTAACAGATAATGAAGCTCCGGATTCAAAAGATATTTTCTTAGCAAAAGAAATAGGAAATGAATTTTTTAATAAAAATCCGAAAGAAAGCACAAACGTGATGTATTCAAGATTATACGGAATAATTAATGCTTTCTTAAATTTCTCAACAGCAAACATTAAAACAAAAGGGAAATTCTATTCGGATTTACCTGAAATGATAAAAATATTTGAAAATAATGTAATAAATAAACAAGATGAAGAACTCAAAGATAGTGACATCTACACATTATATCGCGACTTAATGATATACTGTGCGGAAAATAATCAAGCTGCAATGCTTGAAATAAACAAAAACATAGACAGAACTTACAATATTGTTTCAGGTATGAATCAAGATGAAATAATGTCTTATGGTGAACTACTCACAAAAGACCTTATAGATTTTCTTCCCGATATTTATACATAAAAACTAAGAGAAGAAATGACCTCTTTTAGAGTTTAACGTTATATTATCAAAAGAATAAAGTCTCGCAGGACGTTTTGACCCTATTTTTGTATACTCATTTAATTCTTTTAAAACAGAACCTGTTAAAACTTTTTTACGGAAATTACGTTTATCTAATTTCATATCTAATATTAATTCATAAGATTTTTGTAATTCCGTTAAAGTAAACTTTTCAGGGAGCAACTGGAAAGCAATCGGGCAAAATTCAAGACGTTCTCTCATTCTCTTCAAAGAATATTCAATAATTTCTTTGTGGTCGAATGCCAATGTCGGCAAATTATAAACTTCATGCCATTGAACTTCCGTAATACCTTGAGAATTATCAAAAGATAATTTAATATCATCACTTCTGATTAATGCGAAATATGCACAGGTAATAACCCTTGAACTCGGATAACGAAGCGGATCACCAAAGGTATAAAGCTGTTCCAGATAAATATTATCTACGTTTGTTTTCTCTTTTAATATTCTTAAAGCAGCATTATCAAGATTTTCAGATAATCTGATAAAACCGCCGGGAATAGCCCATCTTCCTTTAAAAGGCTCATTAGCACGTTTTACCAGAAGTACTTGAAGCTTATTATCTTTAATTGTAAAAATAACAACGTCGGTCGTAATTTCGTGTGTTTTTATTTCCTGAAACATACTCTTAAATTCCCTGACTGGATAAGAATGATTTTAGTATGGCTTCCTGCTGCATTCTAAAATCTTCTTCCGATATTTCATTACTAATTTCCTTTAATGCGTTTTTATATTGCGCAATAGCCGGATCCGGATGCAATTTTAAATTATTATAATTACTCATTATAGAAGAAACAAATTTTTTAGTTTCCATAAAAGGAGGAATTCCGTTATATTTCTTTACGTTGCCGGGACCTGCATTATATGCGGCAAGTGCAAGCTCAGTACTTCCGAACATTTTATACATTTTTTTATAGTATTCAATTCCGCCTTTTATATTTTCCTGTAAATGATAAGGATTATATCCCATTCTTTTTGCGGTTGAAGGCATTAACTGAAAAACACCGATTGCACCGTATCTGCTTCTTTTTTCATGACAAAAACCCGATTCTGCTTTAGCTATACTTAAAGCCAATGCAGGGTCTAATCCCATTTCAAGTGAATGTTTTACTATCAATTGTTTTACTGACAGACTTGAAACCGCCTCTGCTTGAGCTTTCAGAGGTATGTTAATAATAGCAAAACAAACTGCCAAAATAAATATTATTACTTTTCGAGCCATGTAAATCCTCAAACTTATTTATCACGGTTTAAAGTTTCATCATTAAAATTCTATTACATAAAAATAAAAATTCAAGTTTCCTAGTGTATACCCTAATATTACAATAAAAGCAGCGATTGATTTTATATTAATCCAATAACTTATCTAAAAGTTCAGCATCGGAATTAGTTTTTTTAGAATCAAACATAATATTTCTTTTCATGTATGTTCTTAATGCTTCGCGAATCAATTCACTTCTTGTACGTTGTTCATTTTCAGCTACTTCGTCTATTTGATTTAAAAACTTGTCAGGGATTGATAATAACACCTTCGCCATAACTTTTATATTCCTTACTTTTACATACCATATTTAAATTATATACTAATTATTTAATATAGTCTATAATTAAAAATGAGGAGATTACTATGGCTGAAATTAATGAGATCAGGAAGCAATATAAACTTATAGATTTATTTTGTACTTTAGCTCAAATACCGTCCCCCTCATTAAAAGAGGAAAAAGTAATAAATAAAATTCTTGAAATATTCAAAGAAAATAATATAAATGCTTGGAAAGACGACTATGGGAATGTTCATGCAAAAATAGACGCAACAGATGCAAACAAACGCCCTCTTATGCTAAGTTCACATATGGATGTTGTAGGAGACGATTCACCCGTTAATATCAAATTAAACGGGAATATTATAGAAACTGATAAAACAAGAACCCTTGGTGCTGATGATAAAGCAGGTGTAGCAGCAGGAATAATGTTTGCTATTGAGCTTGCAAAAGGTACTGATTATAAACATGGCGGACTTGAAATTACATTCACTCGTGATGAAGAACAAAATATGACAGGTATTCACCACGTAAATATGAATGAAATTGAATCAGAATATATTTTCGTTATGGATGCGGATAAACTGGGGCAAGTACAAATATCAGGTGCAAGTTATACCAAGTTAGTCGTTAATGTTACAGCCTTAAAAGGCGGCCATTCGGGTATTGATATTGATGATAAAACAAGATTAAATGCAGCAAAATTAATTGCAGAACTTGTAAATGAGATACCGCAAGGGGTATATAAAAAAGATGAATTTGGTGTTATAACATCAATAAATTTAGGTGTTATAGCAGGCGGCGGAATAGAAACGGCGATAAATAACATAAAAGACAATAATATAAAAAGTAATCAATATTTAGAAACCATAATTAATAAAGCCGTAACGAATGTTATAAACATTAAAGCAGGTGCAGCATATTCAATCAGAAGTTCAAACAGAGAATATGAGAAAAACCTCATCAATGAAATTAAACAAATTACGGATTTGTTCAATAAAAAATATGAAGGCTTGGCAATTGCGGAAATGAATTATTCAGAGCACATGCCTCCTTTTGAAAAGAGTGATGATGAAACATTAGTTGAAGTTTCAAAAAAAGCCGGTGCTAACCTCAATTTAAATTTGGATATTTCATCATTTCATGCAGGAGCTGAAACACATATATATGCAAATAATACTAATAAGTATGGTAAGAAACTCAAACCTATACTAATAGGACTTGCTGATGTATATAATATGCACTCTGCAGATGAACAAATGGATTATAAATCATATTTAAAAGGATATGAATTTTTAAAAGAAATTTTTAAAGAATTTAATAAATGAAACGGAAATAAATGAACCCTATAATAATAATCCCTACATATAATGAAAAAAATAATGTTGAAAAAATGATAAAAAAACTTTTTAATGAAGTTTTTAAAAATAATTTAATCAATGTATTAATTGTTGATTCAAATTCACCTGACGGGACATCTCAAACAGTTGAAGAATTATGCAGAGAATATACAAATTTACACCTATTAAAACAAACCGAAAAAAAAGGATTAGCCTCCGCATATATTGACGGGTTTAAATGGGCTTTAGAAAAAGGATATGATGTATTAGTACAAATGGACTGTGATTTCCAGCATCCGCCGGAAATTTTGCCGGATTGTATAGAAAAGACAAAAGAATATGATTTAATTATTGCATCAAGATATGTTGGCAGCGGGAAATGGGGTGAAGAAAACGAACATCAACGCAGCATGATATCAGAACTTGGTAATAACTATGCAAAATGGGTACTAAATTGCAGAATAAATGATATGACAGGCGGTTTTAATATTTGGACAAAAAAGGCTCTTGAATTAATTGATTTAAATAAAATTATGGCAAAAGGATATTTATTTCAAATTGAAATGAAATACTATGCTTATAAAAATAACTTGAAAATTTTAGAATATCCGTTCGTTTTTGGTAAAAGAGAAAACGGAGAATCAAAAATAAATATAAAAATTATTATAGAAGCTATGACGATGATATGGAAAATAAGATTTGCAAATCGCCAAAATATTAATAAAAATTAATAACATAGAAAATACCAATTGCAATTTTGTCTTGAAATGTTATTATCATCGTATTAATATAAAAAAAAGACTTACCCACCACCAAGTCACAATTAATAAAGGATGTAAAAATGGCAATAAACTTAAAAAACAAAGCTGCAATTGTTGAAAAATTCGGCAAAAATGCGAAAGATACAGGAAGCGTTGAAACCCAAATCGCTTTATTATCTGAAAAAATTACCGAATTAACAGAGCACTTAAAATCAAATCAAAAAGATTATCAAGGCAGACGCGGTCTTTTAATGATGGTAGGAAGAAGAAAAAGACTTCTTTCATACTTAAAGGACAGAAACCTTGAAGACTACAGAAAAATAATAAAACAATTAAATATAAGAGAAACAAAATAGTTTAATTGTTAAATAGCTTAAAAAAAGACCGTAAAACGGTCTTTTTTATTTGACGTTGGTATATGTTGAAGGTAAAATAAAATAAAATGTTAATAACGCAAAAAACGAGAAAGAGTGTGACATGAGTTCAAAAAAATACTTATTTACTTCAGAATCAGTAACAGAAGGGCATCCTGATAAGGTTTGCGATCAAATTTCGGATGCAATTTTGGATGAATTCCTTACAAAAGATTCTAAATCAAGAGTAGCAGCAGAAACATCAGTAACAACAGGCATGGTGCTTGTTTCAGGAGAAATAACTTCTTCTTGCTATGTTGATATTCCTCAAGTTGTAAGAACAACAATAGAAAATATCGGCTATACAGGTAAATCATCAGGCGGTTTTGACAGCAAAACATGTGCTGTTTTAACAAGCATTGATGAACAATCAACAGATATTGCAGGCGGAGTTAATAAAGCATTTGAAACAAGAGACAACAATGCTTCGGTTTCAAAAGATGAAACAAACAATTTAGGTGCAGGCGACCAAGGTATCATGTTTGGTTTTGCTTGTAATGAAACACCTGAATTAATGCCGTTACCAATAAGCCTTGCGCATAAATTATCATACAGACTTGCAGAAGCAAGAAAACAAGGTGTTATAAAATATTTAAGACCTGATGGTAAATCGCAAGTTACGGTTGAATATGAAAATGATAAACCGGTTAGAATAGATACCGTTGTTATTTCTACTCAACATGATGATGTCATAGACGGAATAACAGATAATACTAAAATTCAAGAAATAATTAAAAGAGATGTAATTAAACACGTTATTGATTACGTTTTTGCAAAAGAAGAACTTAAACCGGATGCAACAACTAAATATTTAATTAACCCGTCAGGAAGATTTGTAATCGGCGGACCTCAAGGTGACGCAGGTTTAACAGGAAGAAAGATAATTGTTGATACTTATGGCGGTTATTCAAGACACGGCGGCGGTGCGTTCTCAGGAAAAGATCCAACAAAGGTAGACCGTAGTGCAGCTTATGCGGCAAGATATGTAGCAAAAAATATTGTTGCTGCAGGATTAGCTGAAAAATGCGAAATTGAACTTGCATACGCAATAGGTGTTGCAGAGCCTGTTTCTATTTTCGTAGATACATTCGGAACAGGAAAAATTTCAGATGATGAAATTATGAAACTGGTTTCTGATAATTTTGATTTAAGACCGATTGCTATTATTAATCAATTTGATTTAAGAAACTTACCTGCTAAAAACGGCGGTAAATTCTATCAAAGATTAGCAGCATACGGACATCTCGGCAGAACTGATTTTGATGTACCTTGGGAACATACAGATAAAGTTCAAATTTTAAAAGAACAAGCAGATAAATTAGCTTGCCGTGCATAATATAAAGTTCCAATAAATAGAAAGAGGAAGATTAAAACCTTCCTCTTTTATTATATTAATTTTTTTAGACTTTAGCCTTTTAACGAAACTATCAATTCGTTTATAGCTGCTTCCTGAACTTCAATTTCTGCTATTCTTGCTTTTGTTTGTTCTATTAATTCAGGTTTTGCATTTGTCATAAATTTTACATTATTTGTTCTTGCAAGCAGTCCTGTTTTTTCTCCCAGCAATTTTTCAAGTTTTTTATTTTGTCGTTTAAGTTCTTCTTCTAAATCAATCAAGCCTGCAAGAGGAATTATAATTTTAGAATTACTTACAACTGTTGATGCCGACTGTTTTTCTGTTTTGTGATTTTCATCAACATATTTAATATTTTCGACTCTTGCAAGACGGTGAATATATGGTTCAACCTTTTTGAAGATAACATCTTCATTATTTCCTGCAATAATTTCTATATTAACCTTTGTTGAAACCGGTATATTAAAGCTTTGTCTTACGTTCCTTAAAGATTTAATTGTTTCAAATACCAATTCCATTTGAGTATTTTCTTCAGTAAATGAATGTTTTTCTTCATAAACAGGGAATTTCTCAAGCATAATTGCTTTTGCTTCACTGTTTTTAGGTAATAATTGCCATATATATTCAGTAATATGCGGCATAACCGGATGTAATAATCTCAAGGTCATATCAAGAACATATCTTAAGACTCTTTGAGTATTTAGTTTTATATTCTCATCCTGAAGTTGAATTTTTGCTATTTCCACATACCAATCGCAGTATGAATTCCAGAAGAAATCATACAATGTATGCGCCATTTCACCTATTCTGTAATTTTTAATATTTTCGTTTGTTTCTTTTGCCGTTTCGTTTAATTTATTTAAAATCCACTTATCGGCAAGAGTTAAAGCATTATAATCAATTTCTTTATTATCAACCCCTTCAAGGTTCATAAGAACAAATCTTGAAGCATTCCATATTTTATTGGCAAAATTTCTGCCGTATTCAAATTTTTCATCACTGATTTTAATATCTTGACCGCCGTATGTACATAAAGAGGTTAATGTAAATCTCAAGGCATCACAGCCGTATTTATCTATAATTCCTACAGGGTCAATAGTATTTCCTTTGGATTTAGACATCTTTTGTCCCAGTTCATCTCTTATTAATCCGTGAATATATACGGTTGAAAATGGTGCTTTCTTTGTAAATTCTTCACCCATTGTTATCATTCTTGCAACCCAGAAGAATATAATATCAAAACCTGTTACAAGAGTTGACGTGGGATAGAATTTTTTAAAATCTTCAGATTCTGTATTAGGCCATCCCATTGTCGAAAACGGCCACAATCCTGATGAGAACCAAGTATCCAATACATCCGAATCTTGTGTATATTTATCAGGATCAGGATTTTCTTTTGCAACTACCATTTCTCCCGTTTCATTATGATAGTATGCCGGTATTTGGTGTCCCCACCATAATTGACGTGAAATACACCAATCTCTGATATTTGTCATCCAGCCTAAATAATTTTTTGTCCATCTTTCGGGTACAAATTTTATATCTCCGTTTTCTACTGCAGCTATAGCTGCTTTTGCAAGAGGAGCCATTCTTACAAACCATTGTTCCGATAATAAAGGTTCAATTGTTGTATTACATCTCTGGCATTTACCGACATTATGTTCAATAGGCTTAATTCTGACAAGGCTGTTATTGTATTGAAGCAATTCAACCGTTCTTTGGCGAGCTTCTTCCCTTGTTAAACCTTGTATATCAGGATGAACTTCCGCACAATGCTTCATTTTACCCTGCTCATCAATTACCCATATAGGTTTTAAACCGTGGCGTTTACCTACTTCGTAGTCATTCGGGTCATGTGCCGGAGTAATTTTTACAGCACCCGTTCCGAAATGTTTATCAACATATTCATCAGCAATAATAGGAATTTCTCTTCCAGTTAACGGAATTAATACTGTCTTACCGATTAAATCTTTATATTTATAGTCATCGGGATGAACTGCTATCGCTGTATCACCAAAGATTGTTTCAGGTCTTGATGTTGCAACTACTATTGCACCCGGTTCACCTTTCAAGGCATAACTTATTTCCCATAAATTACTTTTTTCGGTTTCATATTCGGTTTCTATGTCAGAAATTGCACTCTGGCAGCGAGGACACCAGTTAACGATATATGCACCTTTATAAATTAAATCCTTTTCATACAGTTTTACAAAAACTTCCTTAACGGCATCAGAACATCCTTTATCAAGTGTAAAACGAGCTCTTGACATATCAAAAGAAGCACCTAATCTTTTACATTGATGTAAAATGGCATTTTTATGTTCATTTGCCCAATCCCAAGTTACTTCAAGGAATTTTTCTCTGCCTAAATCAAAACGGGTTTTGCCTTCTTGTCTTAATTTTTTCTCAACTACATTTTGTGTGGCAATACCTGCATGGTCTGTTCCGGGCATCCATAATGTTTCATATCCTGACATTCTATGGTATCTGACAAGAATATCTTGAAGAGTTTCATCTAATGCATGCCCCATATGCAGCACACCTGTTACATTCGGCGGAGGTATTACAATCGAATACGGCTCTTTTTCAGATTTTGCATTGGCTTTAAAACATTCATTATCTTCCCAAAATTTATAAATCTTTTCTTCTGTCTCTTTAGCACTATATACGGTAGGTAAATCTTCAATTTTTGTCATTGTCATTTTATTGCCCTTTAATATCTTCGTATTTATAATAACATTATCCGATATAAATATAAAACATAAAGGACTATGTCAAAAAAATATTTAAAAATATTACTTATTAATATAATAATCATTCTTTTTATTGTGATTTCGGTTGAATTTATTTTCATTTATTCAACATATAAAGCGCAGAATTGGGGAAATACTCTTTTCAGGTATCATCTTTACAGACAAATTAAATCTTATGTAACTTTTCAATATTTTGATACCCAAAAGGATTTTCGTCCTTCCTCATATCCGGATACTCCGTCAAATAAACCACCTCTTGCTGTTATAGGCTGTTCTTTTGTATACGGATATAAACTTAATGAAAATGAAACAATATCCGCTCAACTTTCAAAATATACGGGGCGTACGGTTTATAATTTAGGGATAGTGGGAGCATCCCCGCGTGAAATATTATACATGATGGAAAACGATAATATACGCAATAAATTAATCAAAGAAGCACCTGAATATATAATATATCCTTATATTTCTCACCATCTGGCACGATTGTATACCGATATAAGATTTTACAAGCCTTGTCCGTATTACAAACTTAAAAACAGCAAGCTTGAGTATTACCATAAAAACAGTTTAATTATTAATTCTCAAATCTACAGAAAAATTTTGGAATTAAAATATAAAAATATCACGGACGATGAAGCTTTTGGTTTATTTTGCATTTATATGAAACAAATTAACGAGGAGATTAAAAAACATTATCCGAATACCAAATTTGTCATTTTAATATATGAAGATAACGTTCCTGATACTCACCACAATTGGAATTTATTAAAAGACTACGGAATTATAGTATTAAATGCATCTGAAATAGCAGGAGAAAATATATATACAACTCCTTATTTTATTGCGCCAAATGACACACATCCTAATGCAAAAGCATGGGAAACAATTGTTCCTGCGCTTTCAAAAGAGCTTAATTTGTAGTCATAATATTATCAGCAGGCACTTTTTTTAATGAAATATATTCATATACAGGTTCAAGATACTTTTCTTCGGCTTGAGCGTTGTTTTTTAAACTTTCATATGCTATATCATAGAACTCTTTTATATAATCTATTATGTTTATATTACCGAGTTTTGCATTTATTCCGAAGATGGGAGAATTCTTTCTTAGATTAATAAAATCCTCATATTCATATTTTGAAAGGATTTTATTTACCTCATCCATTGCTTCGTTATTATATAATATACCCTTCCAAAAAGCAGGCACGCTGTATGTCATTCGTTCATTCTGCGCATCATGGTTCCTTATTTCGACATAACTTTTCAATCTTACATCGGGGAAATACAAACTTATATGGGTTTCCCAATCAGATATAGATGCAGGTATACCATTAAAACCGTTTTTCAAAAATTCCCTAAATGTTTGCGGCGCATAAAAATATGTATTTCCTCTTTGAATAAAAATCATAGGAACATCAAGTAAAATTTCAACATAATCAGCAAAAGAAAAATCTTTAGGATTATCAAAGAGCTTTTTACTGATATATCCGCATCTGTCCTCATCAACATTAAGCCAAGAATTAGCTCTATAAGACTTATAACCTGTATTTTTTCCTTTCCTTACGGAAGAATTGGCATATATTGCACTTATAACAGGACTCATTTTTAATGCCAAAGACAGTTTTGCAACGGCATCTTCTTCCGTTGCATAATCAAAATTAACTTGAATTCCCGCTGTTTCTCTCATCATTACAAACGGAGTTAAACCTTTTGACGGCAGATATTTTGTCATATATTCATATCGTTTTTTAGGAATAATATTGATATTTTCATATGTAGAAACAGGCTGAATTCCGATATCTAATACCTTTACCCCTATATTCCCTGCATACAAAGAAAGTTTAGAATAAAAATCATTTAGATAATTTGTTATTTCTTTCAGCGTTTCATAGGGTTTTAGACTTATTTCAATTTGGCTTCCGGGTTCAAGTGTAATTGTTCCGGTTCGTCCTTTTAAACCCATTAAGTTTCCGTCTTCATATATTCTCTGCCATTCGTTTTCATCAAAACAACATAATATTTTTACGGCATCTTTATATCCTATAGCCTTATAATCATCTTTAGAGACCAGTATTTTTTCAGATTCCACACCTACGGATTGAGTTGTTTTACATCCGGAAAAAAATATTTCTAACAGTTGTTTCTTATCTGATATTATGTCTGACGAATTATTTGTTAAAAGCATAACTTCTTTCCGGTGCAAAATGCTTATCTATTATTTGTTCAATATTTTTCATTATTTTATCTTCAAAATGTATACCGTAATGCTGGTTTATTTCCCTTATAAAATAACATGGGCTTGTAACATTTGTTTCTATAACTTTTTCATTTATAACATCTAATCCAACCAAATATAATCCCCTTGCGGATAATATTTTTGCAATTGATTGTGCCATATTTTTTTCATAATCCGATAATTTTGCATTTTCAAAATATTTATCGGAATGAATTGAAAACTTAAAATTATTTTCACCCGGAAGTTTTTGAATACATTCTTCCATAACATTCTCACCTATTATAAGAATTCTTTTATCTCCAAATTTGGCTTCAGGAATGTATTTTTGGAGCATAACAGATGTTTTTCCGTCTTCTGTCATATTATTTATTATAGTTAAAAGATTTTTATCCCCTTTCTTCATATAATAAACACCGCTTCCAAAACATCTGTTTAACGGTTTTAAAATAGCTTCTTCTTTTTCATTTACAAAATTCAATATCAATTCCGAATTATTTGTTATAAGATTTTCGGGAGCATATTGCGGGAAATAATTGATATGAAATTTTTCATTAAAATTTTTTATTTCCGAAGGATTATTAAACAATAGAGTTTTTTGTTTATCTACAAAATCAAAAACATAACAAGCATTAATATAATTAATATCCACAGGAGGGTCAGGTCTAAAAAAGACTATATCATAGTCATTTACAAGATACCTGTTTTGTTCTTTTGCGTAAAATATATTCTCCTTATCTATGTATGATTTTCTTGCGAGAACAAATGCTTGTGCTTTTTCTATATATAAATCGCCTTTTACTGCAATATCTACTTTATAATCTCTTTTTAAAAATTCTTTTATAAACCAAAAATTCGTTACTAAATCATTAAATTCAAAGTATTTAAGTTCTGTTTCATCTATGATAAAAAGAATATTTTTAGCCATTTATGCCTCTTTTCTATTATAAGAGTAGCACTTCAATATTTTTTGGCAATTAACTTATTATTTCGAAAAAAAGGAAGAATTAAATAATTCTTCCTTTTTTAATTATTTTTTAAAATTATTTTATTTGTTGTGCAATTTCATCTGTAATATCTGTTCCGCCTGATAATACAACACCTTTAGCAAGAACAAGGTTATATCCGTTTTGAGCTGCACTTGCACCGATTACTGATGAAATGTTTTTATCAATATCTATTAACTTTGTTTCATAATTTTTTGCCATTGCATCTCTTTTTACTTTAAATTCTTTTTCATATTTTGCTTCTAATGCTTTTTTCTTTTTAGCATCTTTTTCTTTATCAATATTAGTTTTTGCTGTTTCTATAAATTTAGCCAGTTCTTCACCTTTTTTCTTTTGTTCATCTTTTAATGCTTTTACTTGTGAAGATGAAGCTACAACTTTTTGAACATCAACTACAGCTACTTTGAAGTTAGCAGGTACATCAGATACTGCATAATTAGATGTTGTAACTCCTATAACAAATGCTGCTAATGCAATTGCTGCTAATTTAATACTTGTTTTCATATATTTCTCCTTTTTCACAAATATGTTTTTTGCTATGTAGTATTCTAACATTTATTTTTTGTTTAATCAATTTCTTACCATGGAAATATTTTCAAAAGCATTCATAATAGAAGATTTATAGTCAGGTCTTAAAATACCTTTTTCCGTTATTATCCCTGATATTAATTCATTAGGAGTTACGTCAAATCCCGGATTAATTATATTAACATCTTTTGCACATATCCAATCTCCGTTTATGTGTGTTACTTCTTCATGTGAACGTTCTTCTATCGGTATTTCTTTCCCTGATTTTATAGAAATATCAATTGTAGATAACGGTGCTGCTATATAGAAAGGAACATTATGATATTTTGCAGCAATTGCAACAGTATAAGTTCCTATTTTATTTGCCGTATCACCATTCGCAGCAATTCTGTCCGCACCTACAACAACCATATCTATCATGCCTTTTGACATAAAATATGAACACATGCCGTCTGTAATTAATGTCGTAGGAATACCATCCTGAGTTAGTTCCCATGTTGTAAGTCTTGCACCTTGCTGTCTCGGTCTTGTTTCATCAGCAAAAACTTTTATCGTCGGGTCTTTTGCATATGCGCTTCTGATTACACCGAGTGCCGTACCATATCCAACCGTTGCAAGCGCACCTGCATTACAGTGAGTTAATATAGTTGCACCTTTCGGAACAACTTCAGCTCCGTAATCACCCATTTTTTTATTTATTTCTATATCTTCATTTTCAAGTTTAATGCCGTTTTCTATCAAAACTTTGGTTATTTCATCAGGCGAACCATCTGTATGACAAGCCAATTCTATCTGTTTATCAACACCCCACATCAAATTTACAGCCGTAGGTCTTGATGATTTCAAATATTCGGCTTTTGTTTTCAACTTGTTTAAAAATTCTGTTTTATCAGAAATGGTTTTTGACAGTTCAATTGCTGCAAGAGCAACACCATGAACTCCGGCTATACCTATTGCGGGCGCTCCTCTGACTATCATATCCTTTATAGCAACATACATCTCATCTGCTGTTTTTACATCCACCAGTTTAAATTCTTTTGGCAGAATTCTTTGATCTATCATCCTTGATACATCATTTACCCATTCTATTGTTTTAATTTTTGATTCAAATACCATTTTATCCTCTATTCTTTTGATTAATATATTCATACAAAAATGCGGTCAAAAAGCTCGAAAACATATTCATTAAGCCGCACAACAAAGCTGTAATTATTACCATCATTAATAAAAATCCGAAGTTTGAAAATACCGCTTTTACCCATATAAAAGACTGTATGTTAAAAATCAGATTTAAAATAAATGCCAAAGGAAAATATACAACGGAAAATCCGATAAATGCGGATGTTCCTGATACCATACCTATTATCAGACTTTTCTGTGTATCAATTTCATCCAAAAGTTTCAATCTTTTTAAATAAATAATCATAAACGGAGCAACTCCGAACATAATCAATATAATTGCAATCCAAGCAAGCGCGGGAATTAAAGGGATTAAACCTATTATTAATCCTATAATTAAAGAACATACACATAATATTTTCAATAATGATTTATTAATCATCAATTTCTCCCTGTAAATATATTATTACGTGAATAACAAAGTGCTATAGCAATAGAATCTAATGTATCATCTAATTTAGGCAGCCTTTTATATTTTACCGATAATTCAACTATTTTTGCAACTTCTTCTTTTGTTGCTCTTCCGTACCCTGTTATTACTTGTTTTACTTCCATTGGAGTGTATTCATATATCGGAACGGAATTTTTTTCAAGAATTGAAAGAATTACTCCTCGCGCTTCCGCAACTGGAATTATAGTCTTTTGATTTCTGAAATAGAATAATTTTTCTATACTTGCAATATCAGGTTTATACATATCTATTATTGTCTGCATATCTGATTCTATTTCAAGTAACCGCTGTGAATCCGTCTTATTTTTATCAGTTTGAATTGACCCTGAAGTTTCAAGGACATGCTCATCTTTTTCTATATCTAAAATCGAATAGCCTACAATCGCAAGCCCCGGGTCTATACCTAATATTCTCATTCCTTAATTATAAATTATATTCTTACTTTTTCCAATTTTTAATATATGGAAATAAATTAATCTTTTGGTCTTAAATTGCCTGGTAATATACAATTTGGTGAATTAAATATATCATTTTTCACTATTTCCGCATACTTGCTATATTCAGGATGCGAAGGCAAAAATACAGCCATATTATCATAATCATATGCCATTTTTGCGTTGTACCAAGGACGGTATTCGGAATAATTGGCAGTAACATTGTATTTATTTGCCAGCTTTTGAAATGCAATCATTTCCTGATAATTTATTTTATGAACAACAAAATTTACGGCTATTGTTTCTATTTCTTTGTTATCACGTTTCTTTACCAGCCATTCAAGATTTTTTATTACTTTTTTAAAATCCTTATGACCTGTTCTGAATATCTTATCATGCGTTTCTTCCGTTGCAGAATGCAAAGATATAGCAATATTTTGGACTCTGTTTGATAAATGATATAAATGATAAGTTAAAGGAGTTAAATTTATTCCGTTTGTCCATATATCAAACTTTAATTTAGGATACATTTTTCCTGCTTCAATAATAAGTTTTTTACACACAGGAGAACAAAAAACATCGCCCAATCCATTCAAGCCCTTTTAGCAAAGATAATATCTTCGGGATAAATGTATTAAAATAAAAATCTTTATCTTTTTTCTCCATTTTATATATGGCATCTCGGCAGGTTATACATTTTGCATTACAAAATTTATCAACCTGAACACAGATTTTCTTAGGATATTGGGCAGTTTCATTTAATTTTTCAATTTCTTCTTTTGTAAAGCAATGATTAGCAGGAGCTTTTAACCAATTATTATTACAGCATAATCCTAATTTGCAATGTTCATAATTGCATTGCAAAAGCTCTCTTCTGAATTGTTTTGCTTTTTCTCCGTTCCAAATATCATCAAATTCGGTTTCATATATATTTCCGATATGATATCTGTCCGTATATCCAGGACAACAGACAAGAATACCGCCGCCCTCATCTACTTCAATTGTTTCCCAAGGTCTTGAACAAACATAATTAAAAGAATTCGCCTGATAAAATGCTTCAAGAAATATCCTATTTGAATTTTCCTGTGATTCGTTCATTTAATTACCTTCCATTTTTTAACGTTTAGACAGAAGTTGCTTGCTGTTCTTTTTTTCTTTTATAAAGTTTTCTGCGGCGCATTAAATCTACAAACGCTTCTAATCTGGTAATATAACCTGCCCTGCCTGTTTGCTCATCCAATATTAATGTTAATATCGGGATTTCACAATTTTCTCTCATCGTCGGGAATATATTTTGAGACATAATTTCAGGCATACAGGTAAACGGACTTACATGTATTATACCATCCGTACCTTTTTCATTAGCGAAAGCAACATCGCTGACTGATTCAAGTGCATCACCGCCGATATCACGCATCAAGTATGGTTTTGCCATTCTGGTAGCACGTTCTAAGTGAGTTTCACCTTTTTTAAACGCTTTCGGGATAATTGCATCTCTCAAAAATCCTGATACGGTAAGGCTTCTTCTTGTTTGAACTCCCATTCTTCCGAGCTCTTTTTCTATATTCTGATTAGAAAACGGGTCTTGAACAAGAAATATTTCGCCTGTTATATCAACATGTAAAACATCTCTGTTTTCATCTATTTCTGTTTTCTTAATTTCAGCTGAAGCCTCTTGTTCTGCGCCTTTAAGCTCCGAGGTTCTATTTGCATTCATTATTATGGATAATGCTTTATTATAATGTTTCTCAGCAGTACCAACTACAACTTCTCTTGCCCTGTAGTATGAAAACAGATTTTCTATTCTGTCTAATATAAACATTTTTCTGACAGCTATATTTATAGCTTTTATGATAGGAACAGGACTTTTAGAACCCGACAGTTCCACCAAGAAATTGTACATTCCCTTAAAGCCGTCATAAAGCTGCAATTCAATATACTTATCTTCGCAGCCCATATCCTTCATTATGTTTTTAATACTTTGACCATATTCTCCGAGTCTGCATATTCCGGGAGAAGAAATCATCGCAACATAGTCAGCTCCGTTTTCAAGTGCTTGCAAAAAATTACCCAATACAAGTTTATATGGCAGGCAAATAGAATCAGGACTGTGAACAGAAGCCATTTCCAATGTCTTTTTACTGGTTCTTGGGGGAACTACAGGTTCTATTCCGAGTTTTCTGAGTGCTGATGCCCACGCTATATATACATTTCCCATATGAGGAAATGCAACTTTTATTGGTCTGGCATTTTTCACGGCAAACTACACCTTTAAAAGATAACCGCCGTTATCAGCATTTTGCAATATGTCCTCATTAAGTTTGCTTCTGAGATTTTTAATATATTTATATACATAATCTCTCGGCAATTCTAATATTTTTGCCAAATCTTTTGCATAAACAATTGAATTTTTATTTGATAAGAAATAGTCAAAAACCAACTGTTCACGTGCTGTTAATGCTTTTTTGAAAGAATAATTGAAGTTATCTTGAATAAGCTCTTGCTTCTTTATTTCTTTAGCTTTTGGAGTTTCTTTCTTCTTTGGTGCTGCAGATGGAGCATTTAATACTTTTTTTGCAATATCCTGAATTTTTTCTGCAGGTTTTACTTCTTTTTTCTCTTTAATTTCTTTTTCTTTATTAAAAGACTTAATTGCTAAAGTCTGTATTTTTTCTGTTTTCGGTGTATATTTTTCTGTTGACATTGAATTTAATGATCTTAACATAACACTGTCAACTAAACTATCATCATGTTTTTCTTCCTGAATAACTTTACCTAATCTTGCCGCATATTCTTCAAGCGTAATGCGTTCTAATGAGCTTCTCCACTTACGGATTTCTTCTTTGCTCAAATATTCGCTCATACCTGTAAATCTCCTTGACTCTGAATCGTTAAACTGTTTAGGGATTATTAAAAACTTATTTGAATTTGATATATAATCTAACCGCCAAAGTGGTTTTTATTAATCTCTGTTCTCTACTGTTTTTAATTTATCACAAATTTCAATTAAAATCCTAAAATATTTTGTAATTTAAATAAAGTTTTACAAATTCAATTTGTACACTTTTTAATTTCAAAAAAAATACCAATGAAGAATATTGGTATTTTTTTTAGTATTAATAATATATATATTAATGTTTAATTAATGTCTCACCTGTCATTTCTTCGGGTTTTTTAATTCCCATAATATCCAGCACGGTAGGTGCAATATCACATAATGCACCTGTTTGTTTTAAAGTAACATTTCCGGCATTCATAACAAATAACGGAACAGGATTTGTAGTATGAGCGGTATACGGTGCATGTGTTGTTTTATCCTCCATATATTCCGCATTACCGTGGTCAGCTGTTAATATTACAGCTACACCTTTTTCTTTTGCCTTCGCTACGATTTTACCTACACATGTATCTACCGTTTCACATGCTTTAACTGCAGCTTCCATAACACCGGTATGACCTACCATGTCGGGATTTGCAAAATTCACAAGAACAAACCCGTATTCATCATTATCTAATGCCTTTAGAACCTCATTACATACGGCAGGAGCACTCATCTCAGGCTGTAAATCATACGTTGCAACCTTTGGTGAATTTATCAAAACTCGTGTTTCCAGCTTATTAGGTTCATCAATACCTCCGTTAAAGAAAAACGTAACGTGAGCATATTTCTCTGTTTCAGCGGTTCTGAATTGTTTTACACCGTTTTTATCAAGCCATTCACCCAATATATTTGTTAACGGCTGCGGTTCAAAAGCAACAGGGAACGGGAATGTAACATCATATTGTTTAAAAGTTACGTAGTATATATTTTTTCTTACTGCTTTTCTTTTAAATCCGTCAAAATCTGTAAAATTAATTGCTTTTGATATTTCCCTTGCTCTATCAGGTCTGAAATTAAAGAAAATAATAGCATCGTTATCCTGAATTCTTGAGTTTGGAACATTAATTGCAGTAGGTACAACAAATTCATCCGTTACATCTTGTTCATAAGAAGCTTTAACCGCTTCAACGGCAGAATCAGCATGATTGCCTTCACCAAGCAATAACATATTGTATGCTTTTTCAACTCTATCCCAACGGTTATCTCTGTCCATAGCATAATATCTGCCTGAAACTGAAGCCACAGGAGGAAGTCCTGCTTCTTTCAGCTTCGCTTCAACCGTTTCTAAAAATCCCACAGCACTCTTAGGCGGTGTATCTCTGCCGTCTAAAAAAGCATGAAGATAAACTTTTGTGAGTTTTTGCTGTTTCGCAAATTCTATTAATGCAAGTATGTGGTCTAAAGAACTGTGGACACCGCCGGTTGATACCAAACCGAACATATGCAGCGCCGAATTATTTTTCTTAACATGTTCAACGGCATTTAAAAATTTCTCATTTTTATAAAAATCGCCATCTTTTATTGATTTATTAATTCTTGTTAAGTCTTGATAAACAATTCTTCCGGCACCTATATTTAAATGTCCGACCTCGGAATTGCCCATTTGTCCGTCAGGTAAACCAACGTGTTCCCCATCTGCGTATATTTGTATATTTTTTTCTTCTTTGTAAAATTTGTCCATATTAGGAGTTTTTGCAACCTTTGTTGCATCTTTAGGACTGTCATTGCTTATTCCCCAACCGTCCATTATACAAAGTAAAACTCTTTTCATTTTTTCTCCCTTTATAAATATCTATAGTTTTATTATCCGATAAAAAAATTAAAATCAATATAAAAAATACTCTGATTATGAT
The DNA here is from genome assembly GCA_016282705.1 of Candidatus Gastranaerophilales bacterium. Classification (GTDB taxonomy): domain Bacteria; phylum Cyanobacteriota; class Vampirovibrionia; order Gastranaerophilales; family Gastranaerophilaceae; genus Avigastranaerophilus. The sequence continues at coordinate 21,471 of JAEELO010000050.1, forward strand.
AAAATTTTATTAATTGGAGGAAGACCATGATAAGTACCGATGATGTAAAACATGTTGCAAAACTTGCAAGATTAGAACTTACGGATGAAGAAATTAATAAATATTCAAAACAGTTAGGCGATATTCTAAAATATGTCGAACAGATGAATGAAGTTGATACAACAGGCATTGAACCAATGCCTCATGCAATTCCCGTTTATAATGTTATGCGTGAAGATGTTGTAAAATACGAACAAACAAAAGAAGAATTAATGGCAAATGCTCCGTATGAAGAAGACGGATTTTTCAGAGTACCTAAAATTAATTAATAAGAATAGAGGGATTTAATGAGCACAAAATATATTTTCGTTACAGGCGGTGTTGTATCTTCATTAGGGAAAGGGATTGTAGCAGCATCTCTCGGTCGATTATTAAAAGCAAGAGGATTCAGTGTTGTTATACAAAAATTTGACCCTTATATAAACGTAGACCCCGGAACAATGAGTCCATTCCAACACGGAGAAGTATTTGTAACGGATGATGGTGCTGAAACAGACTTAGATTTAGGACATTATGAAAGATTTACTGATACAAATCTCGGTAAAATCAACAATGTAACTTCGGGAAGCATATATCAAACCGTTATTAACAAAGAAAGACACGGTGATTATTTAGGTGCTACCGTACAAACAATTCCTCACATAACAAATGAAATTAAATCAAGAATTAAAAAAGCCACACAGCAATTTAAACCTGATTTTATTATTGCAGAAATCGGCGGTACTATAGGTGATATTGAAAGTTTACCGTTTATTGAAGCAATAAGACAATTCCGTTCAGAAACAGGATTTGGCAACAGTATTTCAATTCACGTAACTTTACTGCCCTATTTACCGACTTCGGGCGAATTAAAAACGAAACCGTCACAGCATAGCGTTACAAATTTGAGAAGCTACGGTATTCAGCCTGAAATATTAGTTTGCAGAACAGCAAAACCGATTCCGAAAAAGGAAAAAGAAAAGCTGGCATTATTCTGCTCTGTACCCAAAGATGCAGTTATTGAATGCCGTGATATGAAAAGCATTTATGAGGTTCCATTGGCACTTGAAGAACAAAATATGGCAGGTGTTGTACTTCAAAGACTATTTATGAACGATGTAAAACCCGATTTAGAAGATTGGAAAAGACTCGTACAAACAATCAAAAGTCCTGAAAAGACTATAAAAATAGCTATTGCCGGCAAATATACAAAATTATCTGATGCATATATTTCAGTTGTTGAATCTTTAAAACACGCAGGCTATGCTAACAAAGCCCAAATAGATATTAAATGGATTAATTCAGAAGACTGCGTTGAATATGAAAAAGCAAAAGAAGCGTTAGCAGATGTAGACGGGTTAGTTGTTCCGGGAGGATTTGGCATAAGAGGTATAGAAGGAAAGTTAAACGTAATCAGATATGCGAGAGAAAATAACCTCCCGTTCTTAGGATTATGTTTAGGTATGCAATGTGCAGTTATCGAATATGCCCGTAATGTTGTAGGGTTAAAAGATGCAAATTCTATGGAATTCAATGAAAATACACCATATCCTGTCATAGATTTAATGACAGAACAAAAGAATGTTGAAGGATATGGCGGAACAATGAGATTAGGTCAATACGAATGCCGTATAAAACATGGTACAAAAGCTGAAAAGGCATACGGTACAGATGTAATATATGAACGTCACCGTCACAGATATGAAGTTAACAATGAATACAGACAATTAATTGCTGATAAAGGTCTTGTATTCTCAGGTCTTTCTCCTGACGGAATGTTATGTGAAATGATTGAATTACCAAAAAATGATTGGTTTGTGGCATGCCAGTTCCATCCTGAATTCAAATCAAGACCTGAAAGACCACACCCATTATTTGCAGGTTTAATTGATGCTGCAAATAAAAATATAGAAGCAAAAAGCAAAAAATTAGCAAGTGTATAATGAAATAGTAAAATTCTAGTACATTTTATCCATATCTTTGGATTTTTTGCGCCAGTCTTTTATTACTTTTACTTGCAAGTCCAAAAATACCTTTTTACCGGCTGTTTCTTCTATTTCTTTACGGGCTTCGGTGCCGATTTTTTTCAACATTGAAGCATTTTTGCCTATTATTATGCCTTTTTGCGTATCGTGTTCAACTATAATTTGGGCTTCTATTCTGTCCAAATTATTTTTTTCTTCATAATTTTCTATAACAACGGCAACACTATGAGGTACTTCATCGTGAGTATATAAAAGAATTTTTTCTCTTATCAATTCTCTTGCAATATTTCTCATTGTTTCATCTGTTATTTCGTCATCCTCGTAGACTTTTTCTCCGGCGGGAAGTTTTCTTACTATATTTTTTATTAAAGTATCAAAATTTCTGCCTGTTTTTGCAGATATTTTTATACAAGGATAGTTTGTTTCAAAAAGTGTTTTATATGTTAAAAGATTTTCTTCGCGTTTTTTTATATCTTTTATAAGATCATATTTATTTACAACAATAAGCATATCGCCTTTATAATCTTTTAAAACATTTTCAACTATCCATTTGTCGCCTCTGCCTGCCGTTGTAGAACCGTCTACAACAAACAAGACCAAATCCACATCAGGAATGGCACTTTTTGCCTCATCAACCAGACATTCACCAAGTTTATCAACGGGTTTATGAATTCCGGGTGTATCAACAAAAACTATCTGAGCTTCTTCTGTTGTAAGAATTCCGTTTATTCTTCTTCTCGTTGTTTGAGCTTTATTTGTCGCAATTGCAATTTTTTGACCTATAAATCTGTTTAATATTGTGGACTTACCTACATTAGGTCTGCCGATTATTGCAACATATCCGAATTTAAAGTGCTTCATCTTCGCTCTTTTCTTCTTCAGTCTGCTCTGTTTTATCAATAAACGGAGTATCTTTTTTCATAATTAATCTTGAAATTCTTATACCATCCAATTCAATAACTTCAAACGTTAAATTTCTATCCTCAACTTTATCACCAATTTCAGGCTCTCTGCCGAGCAAACCGAATACATATCCGCCTAAAGTTTGGAAATCTTCATTAGGTATATCCAAATCAAACTTTTCGTTAATATCTTCAATATTTATTTGTGACGATACATTTAAAGTATTATCATCTATTTTAATAAGTTCAGGTGTAGGTGCTTCATCAAATTCATCATAAATTTCACCTACTATTTCTTCTATGATATCTTCAACAGTGACTATTCCTGCTATACCGCCATGTTCATCCACAACTGCCGCAATTTGATTTTTCGTTGCCGTAAAATCATTTAATAAATCACTTATAAATTTGTTTTCCGGAATAATAAGTATTTCACGAGCAAGCGATTTTATTTCAAAACCTTCTTGTTCATATGTTTTATCTCTTAACGCACGAAGTGCATCTTTTGCATTTATAACACCTATCAGGTTATCAACCGTATCTTCATATACCGGAATACGTGTATGTCCTGATTCTATAATCAAATCTATTAAAGTATCAAGATTATCTTCGGCATCAACAAAAACGACTTTTGGTCTCGGCACCATAATTTCTTTTACTACAGTCTGTGCAAATGAATAGAAATTAGAAAGCATATTCGCTTCATTATCATCCAGCACATCTATCTTTTCGCCTTCTTCAATAATTTTATCAAATTTATTTTCCCAATTCTCTTCGGCATCATTTGTATCTATTTCAACAGACACATGAGAAATATTTTTTATATTTTCTCTTATTTTTCTATCAAGCATTTCCGATATATCATCAGCTTCTTTAACTTGAATTTCAGGGTCAACGTCAATTTTAATATTTACTAACAGTCCTGAAGTTCCCATATCCATCGTTTTTAATTCTTTTACATTAGTTATGCCATGCAAATTTTCGGCTATTTGTTTAATTACTTCTTCTACTTGAGGCTGAGCAGATAATCCTGTCAATAAATTTACATTATTTTTAAGCATATAAACGGCCAGAAATAACAGTAATAATGCAATTATACCTGAAGCAATACCATCCGGTATATGTGCAAGTCTTACAGGTAATACAAATTTAGAAAGTGTTACTGCTATAAATGCTATTATTACACCTAATAAAGCAACTACATCTTCATACCAAACGTACTTAGTTGTAGGAGTATTTATCTGATGAACATATTTTATTGATTTAATAAAATCTACAACAGGATTAACATGATTTTTTCCGGCTTCATCTATCACGGCACGAACAGCACTTGTAACAGCCCAGCTTTCTGAACAAATACTTAATATAAGTATAACTGCAAGCATATGATAATGATTAATAAAATAAAAATCTTCCGCTGTAGGATTTACAAGTTTATTATATGAACTTAATAAAGATACCAAGGAACCAAAAAACATCAATATGCAAGCAATTATTGTCCATATATTTGTTTCCAAACCGTGTCCGAACGGATGAACTCCATCAGCAGGTCTGGAACCTCGTTTTAACCCAACCATTAGACATATACTGTTGAAGGAATCAACACCTGAATGTACAGCCTCTGCAAACATTGCAGAACTTTTTGTAAGATACCAAGAAGCGAATTTAATTAATGTTATAAATACATTTGCAAGAAAAGCACGAACAACCGCTCCGAATTTTAAATTTACATTATCTTTTTGCGTTCCCGCAGGGGTAATAAGTTCATTTTGCGTTTCCGCCACACTGTCTGATGTCATTTTTTTCCTTGTTTGTCAGTAACTAACTGAATAATTATAAAATAAATGAAAAAAAAAGTCTATTAATGTAGAAAACACTTATTTATCTTTATAAAATATTTCCCACGATTTAATTATTTCCGTATTATCAAAATATCCCTTAATCAGTCTTTTATTTTTTTCTCTGTCATCTTCCGCCATAGTTATAAACTGTTGAAAATTCATTGTTTTTATTTCATTTGTATCAAAGATTTTAAAGTCTTTTGATATAAATCCATTATATGTTGTTATTTCTTTTCTGATAAATACTTTATGCCCTAAATATAGATTACAGCGAATATTACCGACTCCTTGCTGTCTGTTTTGGTTTAGAATTAATATATCGATGTTTTTTATATGTTTCGCATATTCTTTTGGGCATAAATATTCAGTTATTGCATTGAATTTATCTCCAAACAGTTCTTTTCCTCTTTTTATTATTTCTTCTGAATATTCTTTTTTTGCATAAGATAATATTGTTGTTACATGTATATTTTTAGAAGCAAATTTTGCCAATATGTCAAGCATTTCCAGTGTCGAAAAGTCCGCAGAATTATTTATTTGAACTGTTATATAATCGTTATTCTCTTTCTTTGCATTATCTAAAAATTCTTTTTTTACTACGCTGGAATAAAACGGCAGAGGTAATACTTTCTTATTCGGATTATATTTTTTATGATATGTATCTTTATCAAAATTTGTTATAACTGCTTTTACATTATTTTTTACGTATTTTGCAGCTTCTGATTCGGAATTTATATTATATAAATCATATCCCCATATTATCCAATAGCAATACTTCAATAAATATTTATTTTGAAACAAATACGGAATGGTTGTATTAGCAGGAAGACTGTGCAAAAATATTTTTCGTACTTTTTTTGTATTTATATTTAAATCTTCAAATCGGTTTATTACATATACATTTTTATATTTTAAGGGAATTTCAAAGTTATCAGCAGATGTCATAAAATAAATAAAACATTGTTTTTTATTATCAAAATTTTCATTCATAAATTCTATAAAAGGAAGCATAAACTTATCATTTAGCATTATATGAACATATTTATAACTAATAGCATTTTGATGTTTTGTTTTGCGAGTAAAAAAATTTATTATTTGTAAAATCATAATTTCTCCAAATAACAAGACATAACATCCAACACATAATTAATTTCTTCTGAACACATATCATACAATGGCATTCTGATACTGCAATCATATACCATATTAGTAACCTCCATTGAACCGTATGTTTTTGCATTATTCTTACCGAATGGTGAATTATGCAAAGGGACAAAATGGGTTTGTGCTTGTATTTTGTTTTTATTCAAATAGAACAAAAATTCATCTCGTTCTTTTTTAGTATTCATTAATACAAAAAAGATATGTGCATTTGGTTCGCAGCCTTTTATGATTTTAGAAGTTTTTAATATTCCTTTCTTTTCATATTGTTTGAAAAAGTCTTGATATTTTTTCCGTATTTTTAATCTTATTTTTGTAACTTTATCAATGTCTTTAAATTGAGAATATAAAAATGCTGCTGTTAATTCACTCGGATAATATGATGAACCGACATCCAACCAGCTGTATTTCTCAACCAGACCGTTAATATATGATTTTCTGTTTGTACCTTTTTCTATTATGATATCTGCTCTTTCAAGCAATTTATCATTATTTATGTATATTGCACCGGCTTCACCTGCTTGAATATTTTTAGATGAATGAAAACTAATCACACCAATATCACCAATTGCACCAAGTGCTTTATTTTTATAATATGAATTTATACACTGTGCCGCATCTTCAATTACAAAAAGACTATTTTCTATTGCAATTTTGTTAATTTCATCCATATTGCAAGCATTTCCCGCATAATGTACTGGAACTATTGCTTTTGTTTTTTTAGTTACAGCTTTTTTTATTAATTCAGAATTAATATTAAAATCATCAGATTTTATATCGATAAAAACAGGTTTACCTCCTCTTAAAACGACGGCATTTGCCGTAGAAACAAAGGTATAAGAAGGCATTATTACTTCATCTCCATTCTTTATATCAGCAAGAAGCATTGCCATTTCTAAAGAAGATGTACATGAACCAGTTAATAATACTTTTTTTATATTATATTTATCTTCAAGAAATTTTTGACATTTTTTTGTAAAATATCCGTTGCCTTCTAATGAATATTTTTTATCAATTAAATATTTTATATTTTTTAAAGAATTTCCAGAAAAATACGGTTTTTGAAACGGTATTTTATATTTGATTTTCGCCATAATTTCCGTTTCCTTCTTTTAAATTCAAATTTTTTCTAAATTTTTCCGATGTCATTATAATACGTTCATTAGCTTCTATTATGGTTTTTGCTCGTTTTAACAGAGCGGTATTCGTTGCCAATTTTGTTCTGGCTTTATCAAACCAAATATTATCTTCCAAGCCTATTCTGATACCTGAACCTATTGAGATTGCTATAGAATTCATTTTCAATTGATTTTGTCCTATTCCGCCTATTGCAAAAAATGAATTTTCAGGTAAATCATTTATCATCATGCCCGTATGAAGCAAATTCGCTTGTGCGCATGCAATATTGCCCAATATTAAATTAAAGAAATACGGCGGTTTAATATAACCTTTTTTAATAAGATATTTGGCATAATTAATCATACCTGTATCAAAGGCTTCCAATTCGGGTTTTATTGAATATTTTTGCATTAACGCAGCAATGTCAATTATTGTCTGTGGGGAATTCATACTTGCCTGTTTATTAAAATTCAGTGAACTTAATGTAAGAGAACCCATATCCGGCTTTAATTCTCCTGTTAAATGTAAAGGACTTGTCCTCTTTTCAAATTCCGTCACATTTCTTCCCGTTAAAGAGACACAAACAACAAGTTTCTTTTGATATTTACGAATGCCCTCTATTATAGAAGCATATTTTTCGGCTTCATATGCGGGGGTCTCATCATCATTTCTTGCATGCAAATGCACTGTTGTAATTCCTATTTCGCAAGCTGCGAGAACATCATCTATAATTTCGTTAACAGATACCGGCACAAACGGAGTTTGTGATTTTAAAGGAATAAGACCTGTCGGAGTAAAATTAACTATTATTTCATTATTCATAATAAAACACCTGTTTCTTCGTGCGTTTTAATCTTTTTTGCAGGACTGCCTACATATTTAGAATAAGGTTCTGTATCTTTTGTAACAAGCGAAGCTGCACCAATTAATGTTTCTTTTGAAATTGTCTTTCTTTCCAGTATTGTTGAACCTATCCCGATAAAAGATAAATCTTCTATCTGAGAATAACCTGCAATATTACAACCAGGTGCAATATATACTCCGTTATTTATATTAAAATTATGACCTATATATGTATTCGGGCGAATCACATTACAATTACCGATTTTACCAAAATAATCAAGATAAACACCTGAAAATATTATGTTATTTTCCCCAATTTCTATATCATCTGCAACAATTGCATTTTTACTGATAAAATTTATAAAACTATAACCTTTACTTTTTATATTTAAATATGAATTATATCGTTCTCTTAACGAAGAATAAACACCAGTTGAAATTACTTCTACATCATCCTGCGAAAAATATTTTTCTATCTCGGAAGTTTTATAAACTGGTTTATCACCCATAAAAATATTGGAAGAATAATATTTATCATCGCATATAAATGCTTTTATACAATAATCAGAATCGTTTTTAAGTTCTGAATATAAAAGCTTCCCCAGTGTTCCCGTACCATGTATCAATAATGTAATCATAAAGTACTAATATTATATATGCATATATATTAATTAGCAATTAATACTTTTTTCAATTAAATTTTAATTATTATTTCCTCTTTTTATGCTCATATTCATCAGTTTCAGCATTATATTCACCGATTTCAATTCCAAAATCATGAGGATGGTGTTCTCTATAAGCTTCTATTTTTTCTATATCATTTTCATTTGTTCCGATAGGAAAAATTGTTTTTTCTTCATCGGGATTTGACATTTCATACACTTCACCGTTATAAGATATTAATCTTTCATATTGTTGTGTCGCGGATAAAAGAGTCAGAGATGCATATAATAATTATTTGCATAAAAAATTGCCACAAGATTATATAAAAGCATCTGAGGTTATATGGAATGATTTTGGCACATTATATGACATTCCTGCCTTTGCGTGTGAAGATGTTCTTCCGACCTTTAACAAAAATTTTCCGACTAAGAAATTTTGAACATAAAAACAATAAATTTTTAATTCAACAAAACCAACGAATAATACTTTCAAGCGTACAAAATGCCGGAAAGGTGCAAAAACACTAAAACCCTTTTAGGGACAGAATTAGGACACAATTTCTCACTAATCAGACTCGTTGGTTCAAAATATAGACTTTCAGGACTGTTCTATATTACTATTCGTTGGTTACTTCCAACCGCCAAACCCTTTAACAATAGCCGATTTGTGGCAAAATAGGACTTTTAACCGTACAGATACACTGTCCTGAAAAAGTACAAAAAACCTTCGCCCTCAGCTCACTCGCGCAACTCCTATAAAAATGCTAAACGCATTTTGGGAGGTTCTCATTACCAAAACACAAAAAAATAGACCGATAACAAATGTCATCGTGTATTTTATGGTGGAGCGTGTAGTCTCTGATGCCAGATGCTTAATACAGGATTCCCCTTATAAAAAGCAAAAATTTTCTTTACAAGTTTTTAATACAATATGCAAGTTGCACAAACAAGCTTCAAACAAGACACATCATTTAAAAGTGGATTTTATAATGTTACACGTGAGCTTGATTCAAGTGTAATGCTTAGTCGTGCACTTATTGATGGCTGTGGGTGCACAATTCCATGGATTATAATGGCCAATAATAAAACAGAGAGAAAAGAAAAAGCTCGAAGATTTTTGTTTGATTACGCAATTGCATATATGTCACCATTTCTAGCCTTACCACTATTAAATCGTTTTTCAAGCAGATATATTGGAAAACTTACAAAAAGTTTCTGGTCGAACAACCACAAGGCAATTCATATATCTAATGAGTTCTTGAAAGATACAAATTCTATGATGAAAGAACTCGAAAGAATGTCAAACAAAACCGATAAAAACCCAATTATAGAGACATTATATGACAAATTTAATTCCAAAAAGAAATATGCTCAAAAATTAAATATTTATGAACTTTTACAATCAGCATACGGTAATAAAGAAAAACTAAGACGAAAAATTATAACATCAAAAAATACTGTATTTATTTTAGATTGCCTTTCAACATTTGGAATACTTGGTTCTGTACCGTTTGTAAATAACGAAATTACTAAAAAAGATTCTGGACAAAGTGGTTTTAGTGCAGAAATGAGCATGGCCGATAAAGAAATTGTTGAAAAAAGAGCTCAGGAACACGAAAAAAATAAAAAGAAAAAATATCTTGCTTATTGGGCATCAATGTGTTTTACAACATTAATAATGTCTTTAACTGCTTTCTCTGTATTAAAATCAAAGAGTTCAAATAAAATTATTCAAAGTCTTAAAAATAATGCAAAATTATTCGATTATAACAAAGGCATTTATATTGCAAGATTTCCGTTCTTTATTGGATTTATGTTGACTACATTGGCTAATATTTTGGCTGCAAGAAATGGTACAGAAAGAAAAGACCTTGCAATAAGACAGGGTGTTGGGTCTGCAATATTTTTTGGTGGCGATTTGCTGTTATCTAGTATTTTTACTAATTTTAGTGACAGGATTTTTGGTACGAAATTACGATTAAATGATAATGACAATTCATTTATTCGTAAAATATTCCCAAAAGTAAAGTCAGTAAAACAAGTAATGGAAGAAGTTGAACAGGGCAAAATATCAAAATCAAATAAAAAAGTTGCTGCAGGAATATTTTGGACTAATATGTTGATATTAATGGTATCTATGGGTTATGCTGTACCAACTGCAATAAACAAAATGATAAAAAAAGATATTGAAAAAGATGTTAATGCACAGAAAAATGAATTAAGTAATGATGTGCAAATTTAAATTACAATCTCCATGCTTGGTGGACCATCAAAATGCCAGAAAGAGACTTTTGATTAAAAGTCTCTGATTTTCTGAAAATATGCTCTAAATCAAATTCTCTCTTTTTCTAAAAACCCGCTGCTGTCGGAAAAATTTAGCAACAAATAAAGGACTTTTTTGAAAAGTCCTTTTAAAATCTGGGCTTTTGTGGACAAAGTTCGAACTTTTTTAATTGATTCAGATAATGCCCTTGAAATTGAAAGACTATTAAAATATTGTGCTTAAAGAACTAATCCCATAAACCACTGAAAAATATTTCAACATTTCCGCTTTTACAATGAAGGCAATGAACTTGTGGTGTAACTATTGCAGGAATATTACATAGCCCAAGAATAAGATTAGTACAGATATTAGCCTGTTATTTTTTCAATATCGTTGCCTGTTTACATTCCTTATTCTCAATCCAGATGTTATTTTATTATAAAATATATGAACTTTTGTAAAACTAAATGTGCTAAAAATGTAAAATTTTTCTTACAGTACTGGAATAATCTATTTCCACATTGTATATTATATATGTAGGATTATTAATTAATAAAAAATAGGAAGGATGGTTTATGAAAAGGGCAATATTATCTATTTGTTTAATTATGGGGTTATCATTTGGCACATTGGCTTCCACATCTGCAGAACAAAAGATTGCAGTTGTTGATATCCAAGCAGTTGTAGCTAAATCTGCTCAGGTACAAGCCTTAAAGAAAGAACAACAAGCAAAAATCCAAGATTTGGAAAATTGGTTAAAAACAGCACAAGGTGATGTGGAAAAACAAAAAACACAAGAGAACAAAGAAAAGTTACTCAAAAAATACAACGCCGATTTTGCAAAGAAAAAAGAAGACATTGCAAAAGACTATCAAACAAGATTGCAAGCTGTTGACAAAAGCATAACAGAAACTATTGCTACAACAGCAAGGGCTAAAGGTTATAATATGGTTATATCAAAAGGAATTGTATTGTATGGTGGAGATGACATCACACTAGATGTCCAGAAAGTAGTAAAGTAGAGGTGAATTATGGCAGAATATTTAATTTTAGCGGAAAATATTACATTTAAAAACAACAAAATTAGTTGTATTAATATTTATGATAAATTATCAACTATTGCGATGCCGGCAGAATTTAAATTCGATATGGCTATTATGTGCGGTCCAAATTGGTCCGTTGGGGAACACAAATTATCAGTCAAAGCAAAAGGTAGCAATGGCAAAGAAATTTCAATCGGAGAATTAAATGTCAATATACC
>JAEELO010000051.1 GCA_016282705.1 Candidatus Gastranaerophilales bacterium
AGCGTCGTGCGCACGGCGTCGCGCATGGCAAGGACCCCTCCAACGCCCGGGCAGCGCCGCCACAGGATGGGCTCGCCTTTCTTGTAACCGGCAAGGTATGTTGCGTCTTGCCTCACAAATATGGAAAGCGCGTTGCCGCTGGCAGCGATGAAGTCGGGCTGCAGAAGGATGCTCGCCATCAGCGCGGACTCCGACACCTGTATCGACGAGGCGGTCGGACGCTTGCCCTCGGGCATTAGCCGAGACAGCCACAGCGTCTGGAACTCCGGCAGGGATGCGCAGAGATGGAAGTTGTCCTCTGCCATCGGGCGTACGACGAATCGGCGCCCATTTTCCGAAACGGGAGTGCCCTCGGCGGGGAGCGTTGGCTTGCGGGAGGAAGACTCAGGTTTGGCGGCTGGCTTTTGCTGCTGCGGCGCTTGCTGTTCGCGCTTTATGCCGAAGCGCCTTTTCCCGTCGGAAGGCGTTTTGTCTCCTGCTGCGGTCTTGCCGTCCTGGGCGGAGATGCCGGCCATCATGTCAAGCACGATGGCGTCGGCGGTAGACTGGGCGAAGGTGGCCATCGTCGAGTTTGCCGCAAGGGCGGCGTGCGGCGAGGGGAATTCACGGGGCATTTCCCAGACGGGTTGATGCGGGGTGTCTTCCCAGCACATTGGGAGCTCGCCATTTGGCGCATTGACAAATCCAGCTGCGGCAACATGCCAGGCCTTCTTTCGGTAGACGAGGCGGACTGCGGGGCAATCGGTTTCAGACGGCGCGAACAGTTCGATGCCAGTTATGTCGAGAGCGGATTTTGTCCCGCCGCCGAAGGGGAGCTTTATGTCGATTGTCTTGTCTTTTGTCAGTTGCAGTTTCACGACAAGACATATTTTAGCAAATTGTGTGCCACTCGCGCTTGCCGATTGGAAAATTTTGTAGTATAATTTTCTACATGTCGAAGATTCTGATTGTCGATGACGAGCCTCGGATACTGCTTCTGCTGCAGAGCCTGCTGAAGGCGAACGGCTATGTCGTTGAGACTGCGCGTGATGGAAATGCCGCCCTTGATATAGTGCGCAAGGGTGGCATTGACATTGCCGTTACCGATTTGCGCATGACGCCCATGGACGGGATGACCCTCTTCCACGAAATCAAGGCGATAGCGCCGGAGATTCCTGTGATCCTCCTTACTGCTTACGCTAGCGTCGAGACTGCTATCGAGGCGATGAAGAGCGGGATTTTCGACTACTTGACGAAGCCGTTCAAGGTTGACGATCTAATAGCGTGCTTGAAGCGGGCGGAAGAGCGGATTTCCAAGTCTGCCACGACTGCTGCGAAGTCTGAACATCCGGTGAGGTATCGCTTCGAGAACTTTATCGCGTCTTCGCCACTTATGGCGAGTGTCTGCGAGACAATACAGAAAGTCGCTCCAACGGCGGCGACGGTCCTCATCAACGGCGAGAGTGGCACTGGCAAGGAGATAATTGCAAGGACGATACACCGCAACTCTACGCGAGCAAAGCGCCCGTGGGTGGCTGTGAACTGCGCGGCAATTCCAGAAAACCTTCTTGAAAGCGAGATGTTTGGCCATGTGAAGGGCAGCTTCACGGGGGCTGTTGCCGACAAGGAGGGGCTTTTCGAAGCCGCTAACGGCGGCACGCTGTTCCTCGACGAGATTTCCTCGATGCCGCTTCTTTTGCAAGGCAAACTGTTGCGTGTCCTCCAGGAAAAGGAGATTCGCCGCGTTGGCGGCACGAAGTCTATTCCTGTTGATGTGCGAGTGATTGCGGCATCGAATGCAAATCTTGAAGAGGCCGTTGTAAAAGGGACTTTTAGAAGCGATCTTTACTACCGATTTGCCGTTATAACTATTGACATTCCGCCTTTAAGAAAGCGTCCTGACGACATTATTCCGCTTGCGCGGCACTTTATCCGTGCAGAACGTAGCGGCACGGCTCCGATTCCCGAGATTTCTGCCGATGCCGCGAAAGCGCTGATGGCCTATGACTGGCCTGGCAATGTTCGGGAACTTGAGAATGCAATCAAGCATGCGTTGACTTTTTATCATAGCGGCGAGATTACATGTGATCTTCTTCCTCCAAAAATCCTTGAACACAAAGCCAAATCTGGGCAGGCGGTATCTGCCGGAGACACAAATGCTTCGCTAAAGTCATTCCTTAAGCAGAAGGAACGCGAATATATTGAGCAAATTCTTAACAATACTGGCGGGGACAAAGAGAAAGCGGCGGAGGCGCTTAAGGTAAATCTCTCCACTCTATATAGGAAGCTTTCTGACGACTAGATTTTCGCGTTGTTGCAAAACTTTCTTATTTATGAGAAAAGAATGGAAATTTGCTGGAATGCGATATTTGTATAAAACAACTAAAATCTTGCCGTTATAGATGGTTTTTCAATATTGGCACGGGTTTTGCATATAAAATTTTGTGTCGGCACGGTGTCGGCACAAATAAACAAAACAAACAAAAAGGAACACAACCATGAAAAAGATGTTGAAGGGTTTTACCCTCGTAGAAATCATGATCGTGGTCGCCATCATCGCCATTTTGGCCGCTGTTGCGATCCCGAACTTCATTAGCTATCGTAAGCAGTCCCAGGCGACCGCCTGCGTTGCTAACCTGAAGCAGATTCAGGCTGCTAAGGAAATGTGGTTCATGAATAACAGCACCGCTCCTGCAATCACCGATCTCGTCGGTAGCGAAAAGAAGATCAAGACGAATCCCGTATGCCCTGCTGGCGGCAACTATACGGTTGGCGATTCTACGACCGATCCGACTTGCAGCATTGGCACTTCGCTTGGCACCGACTACAAGCACCAGCTCCCCTCTGCTGAGGCGGCGGCCGGCGGTGGCGGTGAATGATGCGATTGCTTGAAAAGGCAAACTGGATCACGCTGGCGCTATGCGTCGGCGTGATTCATGTTTCTGCCTATTACCTGTTTGGCGCGACTGTGCGGCCAGATCGCTGTCTTGCCGTCGCCCAACCAGATTCTGCGCTCTATCTCCAGGCGGCGCGGCGCATTGTAGAGGGCTTCCCATTTTCCTATTCCGCAGGCGAAGCAGTCTGCACTGGAACTACATCTGTCCTCTATCCGTTTGTCCTTGCGGTTCCTTATGCGCTTGGGCTGTCTGGCGCTTCTTCCGTTGTCGCGGCGTTTGTAATGAACGCAATCTTCTATCTTATTTTCCTCTTCTGCTGGCTTCGCGTCATCGATCTTAAGGTGTCCAATCCGGTAGACAAGGCCATCGCGGGGCTTGCGCTTGCGCTGTTCGGGCAGCCAGCGCTCGTCGCTCTTGCCCAAAGCGACATTGGACTGTGGCTCCTCGTCTCTGCGGTTTTTGCATGGG
>JAEELO010000052.1 GCA_016282705.1 Candidatus Gastranaerophilales bacterium
TGTGAACTATTTGTTTAACGATGCTGAATTACAAGAGATGCAGGATTATGCAAATAACGTCTCAATAAGACGCCTTGGTTATAATGACCATGGCCCGGTTCACATGCGGCAAGTTACGGCAAACGCAATAAAGATGATGAACATTTTGCACGAATCCGGTATTAAAACTTCGCTCGAAACAGAAGAAATCGGTTCTTTTGAAGACAGTATGTGTGCAGTAATTCTTGCCGGTTTAATGCATGATTTAGGTATGATGATAGGCAGACAGGGGCATGAAGAAATGTCCGTTACTCTTGCAAAGCCAATTATAGAAAGATCTTTAATGCATATTCTTCCGGATAACCTTCACAGAAGAGTTGTTATAAAATCTGTTGCTATCGAAGCAATCATAGGCCACATGTCATCAAGAAAAATTCATTCAACAGAGGCCGGAATTATATTGATTGCTGACGGCTGCGACATGACAAAAGGCAGAGCGAGAATTCCTCTTGCACTCAATACAACCCCAAAAGTCGGTGATATTCATAAGTATTCCGCTAACGCAATTAATCGAATCGGAATCCATCATGGCGAAAATAAACCAATCAGAAGTGATATAGAAATGTCCGGCGATGTGGGATTCTTCCAAATAGAAGAAGTTCTTTTAACAAAAATTGACGTAAGCCCTGCAAAACAATACGTTGAACTTTATGCCGGTGTAGAGGGCGAAGAGCCAAAATGCTATTTGTAGATTAGTCTATTTTACCTCGCCAATATCTTGAAAGCAGCTTGTTTAGTTTATTAGGCTCTCTATCAAGTATTCTTTGCATAAAACTCTTGTCCTCATATGGACTTCTATTAATGAAATTTACTTTGGGGAAAAGAGTATCCTTATCTATAGAAGTTATTTTTCTTCTGGATAAATCGTAAGCTACAGCTTCAAGAGGATCTGATTGAGCACGCATACAAATATCACCAAACAAAGTCAAATTTTTGATAAATGATGGGAATTTATGTTTTTCTATAATATCGAAGATAGTTTTAACAAATTTTTTATCACTAAGAAATTTCAACATATTATCCAGATGTATAACATGGTCAAATTCGTGAAGAACAGGTTCTAAGTAAAAATCTGTTGCACTAAGACCATAATGAAACATATAATCTGCTTGTGTATCTATATTTTTCCACAAATCATTAATACCATACTTTTCAGATACATTAAAGAAAATTGTTTTTTCAGAAACCACTTTATCACTATTTTTATATATTTTTGAGGGCAATAGATTACAACATCCCATAGCATATTTATCAGGACTTTCTATCAATTCAAAATCCTCAACAAAAATACCTTTCGGCAAACCGAGATTTAGATTATACATATGATTAAAAGCATTTATAAGTTCCACGCATCTTATAGACGCCCACGCTAAAAATTTGTTATCTCTAAAATCACTTGGTATGTTAAGCCGCTTAAGTTCTTTTTCAACTTTTTTAGGAACAGTTTCCGCAATTTCGCGCTTCATTTGACTTGTAAGTCCAGCTTGAAAAGTTGGATAAGTGTATTTTTTATTTATTTGAACATTCATAATATTTATAAAACATATAAAAATATATTTTGCTAGCATTTTTGTAAATATTTGTAAAAATTGATTATTTAAGCTAACAAAAATATTTTTTTTGAGTTTTTATATGAATATAGGATAAAGTGTGTGGAAGGTTTATATGAATATTAATCCAATTAATTTTACTGTACAAAATTCCAACTATATTAAACATGAGACAGTACAACAACAATCAGCACCGATTGAGACGCAAACAGGACTTTCGAATTATACAGTCGGACAAGCAATCTATGCAAGAAACAATATAGCATTTCAACAAAAATCAAACACACATAATATAAATAGAAAAGAAATAAATTTTATACCTAATAAAAATATCTCAATAGTATATGACTATAGTAGTAATATAACGCCATTATACTTAAATTATAATTCTTATGCGCTGAATGATAAAGAAAAAATTGTCAGATATCTGACTGAAATTATACTAACCGGAGGGAAATACGTTATTCTGGACGAATATTATGGAGCTCCGACAAATGAAAACAAAATTCACAATAAAAACCTTATGTATGAAAAAGTTTGTGTTGATACATCAAAAAATGAAATAAAGCCTCATATAGAACTTAAAGAATTTGAAAACCACGTAATTAGTATATATAAATCTGATATCTCTCAAGAATTAGAGTTCCAAAAAAGATTATTAAAGGAGGATATGAAGTATAACCTATCAAAGAATCCTGATTTTACTAAGCGTAAAGAAATATATGCTTATTATAGTAATATCCCTCAAATATATGAAACAATTGATTCTGTATCAGATGTAGATATAAAAAACTTTATAAATAAATTTTTTATCAATCAAAAACCAATAATACATGTTAACAAAGAGAATATAGGAAAAAACTATGCAAATAAATAGAATTAACTCTTCAAATAACTTAGCGTTTAATTCAAATATTTTGAGTAGAGCAATAAAAAACAGAAAAAATATTTCAACAACTTTACCGATAGTAGCAACTCCTTTATTAGCATATTTCGGTCCCAAAAGAGATAAAAATATTAGAGATGAACACATTAGAGCTGAAGCTGATAATGTTTCCAATCAGCCGGTAACAGAACGGACGAAATTTAATACAAAAGCTTTAAAAAAAGCGGGATACAAAGATTCAGAAATAAATCGCGAATTAGATAAAGAAGGTTATATTAAGAATCAATCTACAAAGGCTGAATTAAAAAAACAAAATATCACATTCAAATCCTCACCAGATGAAGAAATACCTCAAGACGACTATTCAGAAATAACGAATCCTGAATTGAAGACTTATCTTCAGCAATTTGATGAAATGGATACAGACTTGCCACCGGATCTTCAAGAGATATATAATGCTCCGCCAATAGAGACTCCTGAAGGAATTATTGGTTCTATACTGGGTGATGATTTTCTTGGAAACAATAATATTAATTTGAACTGGGATTTTCTTTCAGAGCTTAAACAAATGGCTGCAGAAATTGCAGATTTTGGAGGATAATATAATTAATAAAATAAGTTATTTAAATATATTCCATAAACAAAATTCCGCCTCCCGGCTTCCGGTTGTTGAAAGACCTCTATTGGCAAACATATATGCACCACTTTTTAGGAATAATAGCAATCTTGATAAAACTTTTGACGGACTATCTGATATCCTTGATTTATTTAATACAAAAACTAGGAAGATGGAAGAAACCAAAACAACGACCAAAGCGGCAAAACCAGAAATTATAACTACAACAACTACGACAGTAAAACCTATATATGCAACTAAAACCAAAACAGAAACTATTTCAGCAACAATGACTGCTACAAGACAGAAAGAAGAAGTTATAACAAGTACACCAAAGATAATCAAGGTTTTAGATGCAACTAAATATTTCTTGCAAGATTTTTTATACTCATCAAAAAAAGCTCTGGGAAAAACTATTCAACTGCCAATTAAAGCATATGAATTAATCTCAGATATTACTGTAGATATAAAATATAATATACAAAGACGCCGAAGCAGAAAAAAGTACAAAATACAACAAGCACAACGCTCACTTGAGAATACTCTTGCACAATATAAACAATTATGCAGTATATGTGCAGTTCAAGCAAAAATACCAAAAATAAAAAGCATAGAAAAGTTATCATTAAAATCCGCACAAAAATTACAAAAAGAAATAGAGCAAAAAGTTGAAAAACAAGTTTTGGTTATGAATAAATTACAAGAGACCCGTAACTTATTTGCAAAACAGCTAAGAGAATATAAAAAATTATTTAGTAGTGACGAGATGCTACCGGATTTTTCACACTTTGAAAGTTACAATACGCTCTCTTTAGAACCATTACAACTATTATTAAATGATTTAAATTTAGATATAAAAAGACAAAAAAATATTATTAACATTAAAAGAAAAATTACGGAAGGTCCAGATGGATACTATAGCGGACCTGCTGGAAATGGAAATATAGAGTGTGACTTACAGCATATATCATTAATAGATTATAGTAACAGAAGTTCTAAAAAATATATTAATAACCTGAACAAATTATGTAATGCTTTTTTCACAAATTCTAAAATACTGGATACAGGTATAAGTGGTTTCAATATTATAACAAAGAACTTTTTTGCAAAATCCTCAGTAAAATTACAAGAAATTTTTGATTTGCAAAACGATAAAAAAATAAAATGGTTAGAAAGAATTCCTAAATTGGGAATCATACCAAAAGGATTGAGAGTGTATGAACAGCATTCATTGGCAAATTGTATCACAAAAGATTTTAAAAATATTACAAAAACAGTTATTGAACCTAAAATGCACCAAACAATAAAAGAATACCAAGAACAATACCAAATTATATCAGATTATATTGAAAGACACAAAAACAAATTTGATAACAATACTAATAGGTACTCAAAAATTATGTTAAAAAAAATGAAAACTTGCAAAGAGAAAAGAATAAAAACATATGAAACGGTATTTAATAGCTTCTCCTCCGGCGGATGCAATATAAAAAACATATGCAATAGAGTAAAAGCTAAGGGTATTATATCTCTGGTACAAAAAGCAATTATAACCTTTGGTACGTTTTTCTAAAGTTAAATCAAATTAATTCCAATCAATAGTTATTTGTAAAGACATATTACAAATTGTAAATCTGGCTGAAATCCGCGCATCTTCTGCTAATAGTATTACATTCCTACAACTTTAGTATAATTTTTGTAAAAATTATTAAAGTTTTTAAAATTTGTGCCGTTATACATAATATAGGGGGCATGAATTTTCTAATCACACAGAATCGAATTGCCCCGTTCGATAAAGAAAA
>JAEELO010000053.1 GCA_016282705.1 Candidatus Gastranaerophilales bacterium
ACATTTATTTAGGCAAGCAAAAACTTGAAACCTTAATAAATAAAACAGGAGGATTGGCTGTTACAGGTTCAGGTAATATTACAGGTACTAGCGGTAATGATACAATAACAGGAAGTGCTTCTAATGATACTATAAATGCCGGTGCAGGTAATGACGTTATTGATTTATCAAAAGGCGGTAATAATACCGTATATGCAGAAGCAGGAAATGACAGTATTATAAACATTAAAGGTAATTCAACCATTGACGGCGGAGCAGGTGATGACACAATTATTGCAGTTTCAGGCAATAACACACTTAAAGGCGAAGCAGGAAACGACAGCATTATAGGCGGAACAGGAAATGACTCTATATATGGCGGAATAGGCAACGACACTATAGATGCAGGAAAAGGTAACAACCGAATTGTAATTAATAAAGGTGACGGTAAAGATACAATTTTAAACGGCGGAGGAGTTGATACTTTAGTATTCAGTGATGAAGCAGATTTTAGAAATCTGACATTATCGTACAAAGGAAATGATTTAAACATAAGTGCAACAGGTACAAATGTTATATTAAAAGATTTTAAAAACGGTCATAGTGTAAAATATATAAAAGCAGGCGATAAAATTATAGATTTACCTAAAAATATTATATTTACAACTAATGCTGATGAAAATATTTATACGAATTATGGAACAGACTCCCAATTTATCTATGCAACAAGAAGTAATGAACAGTATATAGGTACTGGTTCGGGAAATGATACTATTTTTGCATCTCAAAACGGTTATAATTATATCGAAAGCGGACGAGGTGATGATTTAATTATCGGCACGGATAAAAGTCCGTATCCGAAGGAATATAATGTATATTATAGCGGATACGGCAATGATACTATTTATGTCGGTAAATCGGGCGGTGTTGTATATACAGGAGCAGGTAATGATGTAATTTATACTCCAAATATAAATGATTTATCGGTAATAACCCAATTCTCGTTAACAGGACAAACTGGAAGCGATACAATTTATTGGAGAGGCAACACAACCAACAGATTAAATTTTAATAATGATTATTATGAAAATATAAGTTTATTAAGAGCTAAAGGTGATAATGATCTTTTAATAAAATATAATGGCAATAACAGCACTGTATATATAAAAGATTATTTTAAAGCAGGGAATGGAGCTATGGCAACTTCCTTCTTTATAGCAAGTGAATCATCATCTGATTTTATTGACCTTAAAACTGTAATATCCGACAAAGGAATATCTGTAATTGATAAATATATAATAGGAACGGATAAAAAAGATACACTATACGCAGGTACAGCTGATAGCTGGGTTGAAGGGCTTGCAGATAATGACATTATATATGGTCAAGCTGGAAATAATACCATATATGGCGGTGAAGGTGAAGATACAATATATGACGGCAGCGGAAATGATTATATAGATGGCGGCTATGATAATGATACTATTTATTCCGGTAGCGGCAATAATACAATAAACGGTGGGTACGGTCATAATTATATAGATGTTAAAAACGGTACAAATACAATTGTATATGACAAGCTTAATACCGGTATAATAGATACTATTGTTAATTTTAAAGAAACAGATACGATATATATTCCGAAAGGAACCGTAAGTGATTTTAAAAGAATTACATTTGATTATGATGGTGAAACAGATTGTCTCGATATCGGGAATTGGTCTATAAGGATACTTATTTATGATTATTCAATCACGTCAAGAAACGGATATATAAAATTTGGAGATAATGCTCCAATTAAAATAGCAGATTTTATAGCAAGCAAAAATTATTATATATATGGAGATGAACCAAATTTAATTGAAAATCAATCTTTTGGAGGCAGTTTATATACACGCGGAGGTAATGATACAATTACGAATGTAAGTTATGATTACTATGCCTTAAATATATTTTCAGGAGACGGGGATGACAGTATAACGGGTCTTGGAACAAATGTAGGCGTATCTGCAGGTAACGGTAATGATTATATTGAAGGCGGTTATATATCTCGTTCTATTAATGGGGGAAGCGGTAACGATATAATCACTGTAACCTATAGTGATTCATCATCAGGCAATCTATGGGGTGATGACGGAGATGATTCCATTGAAGGCGGATATGAAATGCATGGCGGCAGGGGTAATGATACCATTAAAAGCTATACCTCAGGTAAAACGTATATAGAAGGCGGCGAGGGGGATGATAAATTATACAGAAATGTGAATAATACTGACCAAATTACTTATGAATTCAACACATACGAAACAGGAAATGATATTATTTATGACAATTTAGGCGGTAAAAGTATAATTTATTTTGACGGATTGTATTCTGATAATGCAAGAGAAGAATTTTATAATTCAATCAAATATTACAAGACGGACACAAATGATTTGATTATAAAATACAAAGATTATAATAATACAGGTTCATATGAAAATAGGACTATTACAGTTAAGGATTTTATGACATCTGCTAATCAAAGTAATCTTTACTATAAAAAAGGAAATAGTGAAGTCACTGTTCTATCTGAAATTGCTAATAACGGTTATTGCGGGCAGGTAATTACGGGAGACGGAGAATTAAACGGAACCGTTGACAATGATACAATAACAGGCGGAGATGGCGACGATTCCATCTATGCAGGACAAGGAAACGATTATATCAATGCAGGTGCAGGAAATAACATAATTATTTTTAACAGTAATGAGGGAAAGAATACAATTATTTCAGGCGGAGGAACAGATACGATTTCCTTTGCAGATGAAACTGATTTCACAAATTTTACGGCAGGATTTAACGGTGATGATGTTGTTATTACCGCAACCGGAACAACCGTAACACTTAAAGATTTTGCAAATGATGAAACGGAAAAATATATTAATGCGGGTGAAAAAACAAGGAAAATATTAACTAACGGTACTGACTATTCAGAATTTATTGTCGGAAATAATGAAGACGGACATATTTATGTCGGTGTGGGAAATGATATTGTATTTTCAGGCAACGGAAATAAAACAATAGATTGTACATTAGGTAATAACAGAATTTATTTGGGAACCGGAGATAACACGGTTCAATTAGATGCAAAGTCTGATACAATAATTTCCGGAACCGGTTCAAATACAATTATGTTTATGTCAGAGGACGATGATAATGATACCTATATATATGGCGGAGGAACAGATATTCTGGAATTTAAAGGCGATACATTGGATGATTTAAGCCTTAATATATCAGGTGATAATAAAATTATTACAAGAACAAGTAACGGAAAAACTGTTACAATTTCAAATCTAAACAGTTTAACTGACGGTGTAATAATTAAGGACAGTGCCGGAAACACTTCAACCCTGCTTGATCTTGTTGATTTTGATACTTTAACAGATGTTATAACGATAACAGGAGATAACGGTAACGATACAATCTATGGCGGCATCGGTAATGATTTTATCTATGCAGGCAGAGGAAATGATGAAATCCACACAGGTGCAGGAAATAACACCGTAGTATTTTATAATAATTATTATTATGCTGATAATAGCAATAATTCCGATACAGCTAACGACGGCAATGATATTGTTTATACTAATGGCGGAGGAGTTAATACTCTTGATTTCGGTCAAAGTATTGCGGTTCAATACGAAAAATCCGATAATGATTTAATTATTTCTTATAATTTTGATAATTATGGGGCAGGCAAATCAAACGTAACATTAAAAGATTTCTATGACAGCAGCGTAAATAATTCAACTCATTACATAAAATTGTTAGGTCAAGAGGCTGCTTTATTGAACCCCGAAACATTAACAGAAGAAGCTATTGCAGAATATAACAATAGTATACTCCTTGCCTCCGGCAGTCAGGGATTTGATAATGATGTTAATTATCATATTGTTTATGGCAATAATTCAGGTAGCGTTTTTACAATATATTCTTCGGCAGCCGGAACTAATTATATTGATGGCGGAATAGGAGATGATACTTATACAATGGATACATTGGCTTCCAAAACCGTTATTTATGATAGTAATAATATGGGTAATGTAAATATATATACAGGAAACTACTCAAGTTTCAATTTATTCTATGATATGCAAGTAACGGTTGAGGATGGTGTTGTAACTGCCTGTGATTATAATTCACTTCGTATATTTGCAACGGGTCAGTTTGAAAATGGTGTAAGCATCATGGCTAACCCGAATTTGGCAGGTGCAGTTGACGGAAGTCCTGCTCAAAGCATATCGTTTATTCAAGATGGTGATAGTATTCGTTTAACTGATATATCAGGACTTGCTCAAGCAACGGCAAATTGGATTGCATCAAATAAAACAGACGGTGTTTATTCAACGGCAACTTTAGTACAAGGCGAAGACGCTGCAGCAATTCTTGGTATTGCAACAGGTGATACTAAAGTCAACAATGTTGCAACTAATTATTGGCATGTATAAGTTAAAGATATAATAAATTTAGCAAAAAACGAGGAATTTACCTCGTTTTTTGTTATTAGTTTTTATGGTACAATTTACTTGTAATTGTTAGAACAAACGGAGAAAAAACATGAAAGAACTATCCGCACTTCAAATTGAAAGATTAAAATATCAGCCGAAACTACCGGCATCACTGGCAGGCGGTATTAATAACTTATCAATGGTTGAAGGTAATAAAACTCAAGCAGTTAAAGATTGCGAACAAATTGAAGAACTTTTCAAAAATACATACGGAAAACCTGTTGTTACTTTTAAAACAACTTCTTCAACTCAAAACAGTGAAGCAAGAAACATAGGTGTTATACTTTCAGGCGGTCAAGCACCGGGCGGACACAATGTTATTGCAGGTTTATATGACGCATTAAAACAATCAAATCCTAACAGTAAATTATACGGATTTTTAGGCGGGCCGTCAGGTATTATTGAAGGTCAATACATTGAATTTACTCCCGAGAAAATCAATGCATACAGAAATACAGGCGGATTTGATATTATAGGTTCGGGCAGAACAAAACTTGAAACGGAAGAACAATTCCAAAAGACACTTCAAGTATGCAAAAACTTAAATATTACAGGTGTCGTTATAATAGGCGGTGATGATTCAAATACAAACGCAGCAATGCTTGCAGAATGGTTTGTTAAAAACAATGCAGGTATTCAGGTAATCGGCTGTCCTAAAACAATTGACGGCGATTTAAAAAACGACCAGATTGAAATTTCCTTCGGCTTTGATACAGCTACAAAAACATATGCCGAATTAATCGGAAATATTTTAAGAGATGCAAATTCCGCAAAAAAATACTGGCATTTCATTAAATTAATGGGTAGAAGTGCAACACACGTAGGTTTAGAAGTTGCGCTTCAAACACAGCCGAATATAACTTTAATTTCCGAAGAAGTTGAAGAACGCAAAATGTCGTTAAAACAGATTGTTGATTATATGTCAGGCATTATTGCAAAAAGAGCGGAAATGGGTAAGAACTTTGGTATTGCTTTAATTCCTGAAGGTTTAATTGAATTTATTCCTGAAGTTAAAGCTATGATAGCTAACTTGAATGATATTTTAGCAGAACTTGAAAATGATGCTGTTTATACATCATCTGACGATAATGCAAAATTCACCATTATAAAAGGTAAATTAAATGCTCAAGATGCTGCTGTATATGACTCACTTCCTGCAATGATTAAAAAGCAGTTGTTAATGGATAGAGATCCTCACGGTAACGTACAGGTTTCTAAAATTGAAACTGAAAAATTATTAATTGAAATGGTAAGTGCAAAATTAGCAGAAATGAAAAAAGCAGGAACTTATACAGGTAAATTCTCATCCCAATGCCATTTCTTCGGATATGAAGGCAGATGTGCATTCCCGTCTAACTTTGATGCGGATTATTGCTACTCATTAGGCTTTAATGCATATGCTTTAATGAAATTCGGTTTAACCGGATATTTATCATCAGTTAAAAATCTTTCTGCTCCCGCAAGCGAATGGGTAGCAGGCGGTGTTCCTTTAACAATGATGATGAATATGGAAAAACGTCACGGTGCATTTAAACCTGTTATTAAAAAAGCACTTGTTGAATTAAACGGACCGGTATTTAAAGAACTTGAAAGAAACAGAGAAGACTGGGCATTAAACGACAGATACATCTTCCCGGGTTCTATTCAATACTTCGGACCTTCAAGTGTTTGTGACATAACAACAGAAACCTTGAAACTTGAAAACGCAGCAAAATTAACAGCTGTATAAAAT